>JANOQP010000028.1:0-6488 GCA_031414895.1 Saprospirales bacterium | reverse complement strand
AACGCCGAGGTCGAGACCGGAACGCTCGTTTTGGTGAACGGCCTGAACGACCTGCGCCTCGATTTCCAAAACCTTCCCGTCGGGAATTATAAAGTCGCGATGAAGCTTGGCAACGAGACCGAACAGCTCGTCGTCAACCGCATGAGCGACGGCGTGACCGACAAACCGAACGTGGCGACGACCAAAAAACTGCCGACCTCTGGCCGAAATTGACGAAAATTTGAACTTTGAAATGTTTTGAAGAAGGCCTCCGGCGATTTGTCGGGGGCCTTTTTTATTGCCGAAAAATGAGGCGATGACTTCAAGTCGTCGCCTCATTCAGCAATTCGCGGGCTCGGTTTAAAACTATTTTCATAAAAATCCGCAAATAGGCACTCAAAAACCACTTTTTTTACGCTCAAATTTTTTTCCTTTTTATGAAGACCATGCAGGGCCCAGCCATTTTCCTCGCCCAATTTATGGGCGATGCCGCCCCGTTCGACAACCTCGAAACGGTCTGCCGATGGGCCGCCGGGCTCGGCTACAAGGCCGTCCAAATTCCAACTTGGGATGCCCGTTTGATCGACCTCGAAAAAGCGGCGACCTCGAAAACATATGCCGACGAACTGCGCGGGCGCATCGAAAATTGCGGCGTGCAGATCTCTGAACTTTCGACGCATTTGCAGGGCCAATTGGTGGCCGTCCACCCGGCCTACGATTTGATGTTTGACAATTTTGCCCCAAAAGTGGTCCACGGAAAACCTGCCGAGCGCACAAAATGGGCAACCCAACAGTTGAAATACGCCGCCAAAGCCTCCGAAAACCTCGGTTTGCACGCCCATGCGACTTTTTCGGGCGCGTTGATTTGGCACACCGTTTATCCGTGGCCGCAGCGTCCGCAGGGATTGGTCGAGGCTGGCTTTTCTGAACTGGCAAAACGCTGGTCGCCCATTTTGGACGAATTTGACCGCGCCGGAGTCGATTGTTGCTATGAGATCCATCCTGGCGAAGACCTCCACGATGGGGTGACTTTCGAGCGGTTTTTGGCCGCGACGGGCAACCATCCGCGCTGCCAGATCTTGTACGACCCCAGCCATTTTGTCCTCCAACAGCTCGATTATCTGGCCTATATCGACCATTACCACGAGTTCATAAAAATGTTCCATGTTAAGGACGCGGAGTTCCGGCCCACCGGAAAATCGGGCGTTTATGGCGGTTTTCAGGATTGGGTCGACCGGCCGGGGCGGTTCCGATCGCCGGGCGATGGGCAGGTCGATTTCAAGTCGGTTTTTTCAAAACTCGCCCAATATGGCTACGACGGTTGGGCCGTCCTCGAATGGGAATGCTGCATAAAAGATGCCGCCGAGGGCGCACGCGAGGGTGCGCCGTTCATCAGCGACCATATAATCAAGGTGACGGAGCGGGCTTTTGACGATTTTGCGGGCGGCGAGGTGGATGAAAATTTGCTCCGCAAGATCATCGGGATTTGAGTGCCCACCCGAAAATAAACCCCGGAGTGGCCGTTGTTCGGGTTTTGACTACTTATGAAAGCAGTTTTTTTGCGACCTCCGAGATCAATTTTCCGTCCGCTTTTCCGGCCAATTGTTTGGTCGCCGCGCCCATCACCTTGCCGATGTCGCGCATCGAGGCGGCCCCGGTGTCGGCAACGATTGTTTTCAAAACGGCGGTCACTTCGGCCTCGTCCATCATTTTTGGGAGGTATTTTTCGAGTACGGAAATTTCCTCGCGCTCTTTCACGGCGAGGTCCTCGCGGCCCTCGCGCTCGAAAATTTCGAGGCTCTCGCGGCGTTGCTTGACGAGTTTTTGGACGATCTGGACACCTTTCGCCTCATCAATTTCTTGCCCGGAGCCGTCGGTCTTCACGACCAAAATGGCGGTCTTGATGGCCCGGATGCCGCGCAAGGCAACATCGTCCTTGGCTTTCATGGCGGTTTTGAGGTCTTCGTTGATCAGTTGTTCGAGCGTCATTTTTTTGAAATTTTATTTGAAAAAGTGGGCGAAGGTAGCGGCATTGATCTCAAACTGTCCAATTTCGCCCAATTTTCGCGCCATTTGTGGCCATTTGCTCAACCATTTTCGATCATGAAAAAAATCATTTCCCTCGCCCTCGCGGCCTTTTTTCTGCTCCCGCAAATCACGGAGGCGCAAAAAATTTCCACCAAAAAACTCAAAAAGCATATTGCATTTCTCGCCTCCGATGACCTTCACGGGCGCGGCACGGGCAGCGAGGACGAACTGAAAGCGGCCAATTATATCGCCGCCGAATTTCAAAAGATTGGCCTCCAACCGAAGGGCAACGTCGGCACCTGGTTCAACGATTTTGAGTTCCACAAATCCACGGACCCACACGGGACGGTCAGCGCGGACGGCCCGCTCGTCCATGCCCGCAACGTCTGCGGCTACCTCGACAACGGCGCGGCCTCGACCATCATCATCGGGGCGCACTATGATCACCTCGGCCTCGGCCACGACCACAATTCGCTCGACGCAAACCCCGACGGCAAGATCCACAACGGTGCCGATGACAACGCGAGCGGCACGGCGGGGATCATCGAACTGGCCCGTTTTTTCGCAAAAAATAAAGTAAAAGAGAAGCACAACTTCCTTTTCATCGGCTTTTCGGGAGAGGAACTGGGCCTGCTCGGTTCCAAAAAATTCACCGAAAACCCGACGCTCGACCTCAAAACGGTCGATTTTATGGTCAATATGGACATGATCGGCCGGATGAACCCGGAGAAAAAAACGCTCGTCGTCGGCGGCGTCGGCACGTCGCCAACGTGGGTCCCGGCGATAAATTCGATCCCAAATCCCGGTTTTTATATCAAACAAGATTCCTCCGGCGTCGGGCCGAGCGACCACACGAGTTTTTATCTCAAAAATATGCCCGTGCTTTTCCTGTTCACCGGGCAGCACAGCGACTACCACAAACCGTCGGACGACATCGAAAAGATCAATTTTAAGGGCGAAAAAATCGTCCTCGAATGGCTCATCAAACTGATTGTGACCGTCGAAAAAACCGCGCCGGGCCGCCTCGTTTTTCAGGAAACAAAATCAAAAAAGGAGGACACGCCGAGCTTCAAAGTGACCCTCGGCATCATGCCGGACTACACTTGGGAAGGCAAGGGCGTCCACGTTGACGGGGTGACCGACGGCAAACCGGCCTCGAAAGCGGGCGTGCAAAAAGGCGACGTGATCATCAAGCTCGGCGACGTGGACGTGAGCGATATCCACGCCTACATGAAGGGCCTTTCAATGTTCAAAAAAGGCGAATCGACGACCGTCATCGTCGAGCGGATGGGCAAATACATCAACCTGCCCGTGACTTTTTGATTGACCAATTTTTGACCTTTTTTATGAAAAAATACATTTTAATCATCCTTTTCGGCAGTTTTTGGGCAGTTTCATGCCAAAACGAGCCAGCAAAGGCAGCGGTTTCGGAGGCCCAAAATGCGCCAATTTTGGCCAACCCGGCCCCGGTGGTCGAGCCCAGTTCATCGACCCCCGAACAAAAACCGATCGTTGAAACCGCCCAAAACCCGGCCACTCCCGACCCAAAACCGGCCGCGGCAAACCCGAAGACGAATGGGCAAATGCAATCTGTTTCTGACCAAAAAACCAATCCGGGCAACCAAACGAAGCCGACCACGATCTGGGAAAAACTGAAACCGCGCGCGCCGCTGCCCGACGATGCGATGTGTTTTGTCGCCCGCGAAACCGATGGCCGCGTCTTCGAGCTGCGCCTCGCGATGGTCGACGAAAAAAAGGTGATGGGCGACCTGCTGATCTACAATATCCAGACCGGCGAGTTCGTGCAGGGCAAGATCAACGGCGAGCGGCGCGAAAAAACCCAGTTTGTGCTCACTTGGGCGTTCGACGGGGCCGACAAGATCAGGCACATCACGAGCGTCGCCTATCTTTTGCAGGGCGAAAAGCTCATCCAAAAATCGCGCGACGTGGAGGACGAAGGGCGGGTTTTTTCGAAGATCGATTGTGGGAAAATGAAATAAAAAGGCAAAAGTAAAAGGGCAAAAGGCAAAAGTGCCGGGTAAAACAAAGGCAAAAAGTGGCGACAACACGTTGAATATCAATGAGTTATCGCTCCTTTTTGCCTTTTTACTTTTACCTTTTGCCTTACTTCACTGTCCACCGCACCCCCGCATATACCGTCCGACCCATCGTCGGGGCCCAAAGTTGCGATGCGTTGAAATACGGCGAAAACGGCTCGCCCGCCGCGATGATGGCCGAGTGCTGGATATAATCGCCGAGGTTTTCGCAGCCGGCGTAGATTTCGACGGTCTTGAAATTGCGGGTGACCTGACCCGCCCAGAGCGCATAAACGGGCGATTTTTCCGGAAAACCGTGCAGCAAATGCACTGGGACGCCCTCGTTCGACGGCAGCCGCTGCGTTCCGACGATGCCGACGCGCGTATTGATCATCCATTTTTTGGACTTTGGCGACCATTCGAGCGTCGTCAAAGTGCGGTATTTCGCGACCAGCGGCACGGTTTGCAGCCCCCGGTTTTGGTAGGTCGTGCGGACATCGTTGAATTTTCCGATCAATTTCACCTCAAAACCCGCTGGCAGTTTTTGCGAAAAAGTCGCCATCAAACTGTTCGAGTAGCTCTTCCCGTCGAGGTTGTAAAAAAGGACCTTTGAAAAATCCGTTTCCACGTCCATGACCGCTTGGTTGGTGAAATTTGTCCGAAAGGCATCAAAACTGATGGAGCCGTCTCGCCCCGCGATCTTGATGTTTTGGGTGAAATTGAGCCCAAAATTCCATGCTTTTTCAATTTTCAGGCTCGAAATTCCCTCAAAATCGCGGTTCGAGGCAAGTATCGAAATGTTCTCCGCGACCACGTTCGGCGACCGGAAACCGCGCCCGGCCGAGGCCCTGACCACCGAATTTTGGCTGAAATTGTACTTCAAATTGAGCCTCGGCGTGACCAGCCAGCCAAATTTGTTGTGCCAGTCCGTCCGAAACCCGGCCACGATCACGAGGTCGGAAATGCCCATTTTCAGGTTCGGGTTCTCGAAAGTGTACTCGGCCTCCGCGCCCGGCACCAGCTCGGTCCGGTCGGGTCGCGAGTCGTTGAGTTTTTCGCGGTAATCGTCGGCCTGAAAATTGGCGGCGAGGTTGAGCCGGTGGTTTGTATTGCCCAAAATGGTCGTGTAGATTGTCTGAAAATAGAGGTTCCGCTGCGTCGCGTCGTACTTGTTTTCGCCAAAAACACCCGTCACCCGGTGCCACGATGCGCTCAACATATTGCCCATGAGGTTGTACGGCTTCCTGAATTTTTTCACGCCGAGCTTCGTCCAAGCCTCCACGCGGTCGATTTTTTGGTCAAAAAGCCACGGGTTTTGCCCCGTCGGGAGCTTTGAAACGATCTGCCCGCCATCGCGCCGATCGGTCAGGGCATGCACGTTCAACTGAAAACAGACCGGCTCGCTCTCATAAAAAACACGGGCCAAAGCGTTGAGCTGTGCCTTGTTCGGGCCGTCCAAAAACGTGTCGCGGTTGTGGTCCCAGCGCGTTTTCGTGAGGTCGGCATGGGTCAAAAGGCCCGCCGACCAGCCGTTTTTGAGCACCTTGTTATAATGGAGGTTGAGCTCGCCGCGCCCTTCCTGCGAACCGAAAGCGTTTGCATAAAATTTCGGCCCATCCCACGGTTTTTCAAGTTCCACGTTTATCGAGCCGGTCAGCCCGGCAAAACCGTTCATCACCGTGCTCGCGCCCTTCGCGATCGCGATGCCCGAGACCCAAGTTCCGGGGATAAACTCCATCGCGTAGGGTTGCGCGAGGCCGCCGAGCGTCGGACGGCTCTCGATCATGAGTTGGGTGTACACGCCGCGCAGGCCGAGCATTTGGATCTCTTTGGTCCCGGTGACCGCGTTCGAGTAGGTCACATCGACCGCGCCGCTCGTCTCGAAACTCTCCGAAAGGTTGCAGCACGGGGCCTTTTTCAGCTCGCGACTGGTGATCGTTTCGACGTTTCGCGTGCCGATGGTTGAAATGTAACTGTCTGAACGTGAACCAGTTACGACCACTTCTTGCATGTTTTGGATGCCCTTGACCTCCACCCAAATCGAATCTTCGCCGGGCAAAACCTCGACCTCGGTTGGCTCGTTGCCAACGAAACGGACGACCAGCGTGGCCGCTTTTTCACTCGTTTTTTTGAGCCAAAAATGACCGTTGATATCAGTAGCCGTGCCTTTGTCGGGCGCGTTTTTCCAAAAAACGAGCGCACCGGGGATGGTCTCGTTCTTGTCGTTCGTCACCAATCCGAAGACTGTTTTTTGGGAAAAAATTTGCGCGGAAAAGAAAAATGTGAATATGGAAAATAGGGCGATTGCCCGCTCTAACTTGTTCATTGTCAATGGATTGTGGAAAATTCAAAAAAGGTATTTTGAAAGCGCGGTGCGCTGACCGCTGGCGCGAGGTTGCGCCTCGTGACTATTATTTCACCGCTGGCGCGAGGCTGCGCCTCGTG
>JANOQP010000027.1:0-2513 GCA_031414895.1 Saprospirales bacterium | reverse complement strand
TTGATTATCAACGTTTTATAACCATCCGGGCGGGCATCGGCAATTTCCAAAAGGTCAAAAACGACCTCGATGCCGACAAAAAACAATGGTCGGCGCAGCCCAATTTCGGCATCGGTCTCCGCCTCGGCCGCTTCACCATCGACTACGCGCTGACCAATATCGGCAACGTATCGGAGGTGCTGATCTCGAATATTTTTTCGGTGAAAATTGATTTGAAGGAACGCGCAAAAAAGGCGGGCGAGTAGTTCCCCATAAGGTTATTTGGGGGGATGCTTTTCGGAGGCGGTCAGAACAGACCTCAAATTGATGATGCCGGGACGGTTCATTTTCAACCGGGTGATGGTCGCCCGCCCGATTGCTGTTTTGCCCAAAATCATGGTAAAATCCTCGTTCCATCGAAAATGGTCGCCCCAAAAATCGGTACGTGGGTGAAAAAGCCGGACGATTTCACCCGAGACCAGGTCAATGTGATGGGTTGCCGTGAACTTGGAAAAGTTGCAGCCGAGGCACGACCACGCCAAGTTTTCGGCCTCGTCCGTCCCGCCTTTTGCCACCGGGAAGATATGCTCTGCGGAAAACGGGTCATGCGAAAACCCGGCCTGTGCCCGGCAATATTCGCAACAGTTTTTGGCCCGTTCGCGAACGGCCGCCCGGACCGCCCGGGTCATGCCAAATGCCGTTTGATGCCCAAGTCGTCCATTGCCGATTCGAGTGAAAAGCCCTTCAATTGGGCATATTCCAATACATATTTCATTCGGTTGGCATGCGCAATTTCAATCAAGTCGTTCAGTTGGACCAATTTTTCATGCGCGTCGGGCGTGATTTCCCCGCTGGCAAATTTTGCGGAGAGCCGATAAAATTCCTCCAAATCGGAAGGTTGGACACCCAGTTGGACAAGCTCCAAAAGCTCGGCTTCCGATTGTTTCTTGGAAAGTTTTGCGGCGGTTTTCAAGGTGGTCTTTTCGGCCAAAACCTGCATGACATAGCCCTCCAACGACAGCCCTTTTTGAGCGGCATCATGGCGCAAATTCTTTTCGATGGTGGCCGGAAGCTGGATGGTGAACGACATTTTGATTAGTTTTGGGCAAAAATAGCGCGTTTTTGGATTTCCGAAAGCGATTAAATTATTCAAATAAAAACAGGGGCAAAATGAATTCGGACGAAGCAATCATCCACCAATTTTACCGCGCTTTCCAGCAAAAGGACTTCAAAACGATGCAATCCTGCTATACCGAAAACGCGGTTTTCAACGACGCAGCATTCAAAAACCTGAATGCCGCCGAGGTTCGCGCGATGTGGGAAATGCTCATAAAATCGGGCCGCGACCTCGTGATCACCTATCAAATCGGGCATTTTTCGGGGAATATTGGCACCGCCGATTGGGTCGCGACCTATACTTTTTCGCAGACCGGGCGCAAAGTGGTCAACCGGGTCCATGCCACTTTTGTGCTCGAAAACGGCAAGATCGTCGACCATCGCGACCAATTTGACTTTTGGAAATGGGCGCGGCAGGCGCTCGGTTTGCCCGGTCTTTTGCTCGGCTGGTCGGGTTTTTTGCGCAAAAAGGTGCAGCAAAAAGCTCGGCAACGACTCGACCTTTTTATGCGCAGTTGAGCCTCGCCCGCAAAAAATGGTCGGCCAAAACGAGTGCCGCCATCGCCTCGACGATCGGCACTGCGCGGGGCAAAACGCAAGGGTCGTGCCGCCCGCGCCCCGCAACGGTGACCGCCTCGCCCGCCTCGTTGACCGATTCCTGCGGCTGCACGATGGTCGCGACGGGCTTGAAGGCGACCCGAAAATCGATGTCCATCCCGTTGGAAATGCCGCCCTGAATTCCTCCAGAATGATTGGTTTTGGTGAAAACGCGGCCATTTTTCGCAAAAAAAGCGTCGTTGTGCTGCGACCCGAGCATCGCCGCGCCCGCGAAACCGCTGCCAAATTCAAAGCCCTTTACCGCATTTATCGAGAGCATCGCCTTGCCGAGGTCGGCGTGGAGCTTGTCGAAAACAGGTTCGCCGAGGCCGACCGGGCAGCCTTTTATTTTGCAAAAAACGACGCCGCCGACGGTATCGCCCGCCTTTTTTGTTTGTTCGATCAATGTGATCATCGCCGCTGCGGTCTCGGGGTGCGGGCAGCGGACGGGCGTTTTTTCGATAAAAGAAAAGTCAAGTTCGGGCAAGTTTTCGGGCATCGAAATTTGCCCAACTTGGGACACAAATGCCTGAACATCAATGTTTTGCGCAGCCAAAAAAAGTTTCGCGACGGCCCCGGCGGCAACCCGGGCCGCCGTTTCCCGCGCACTTGAACGCCCGCCGCCGCGATGGTCCCGGTGGCCAAATTTGGCCTGCCAAGTAAAGTCCGCATGGCTGGGCCGGAAGGCCGATTCGATATGTTCGTAGTCGCGGCTGCGCTGATCTTCGTTCGCGATGACCATCGCAATCGGCGTTCCAGTCGTTTTTCCCTCAAAAATGCCGCTCAAAATTTGCACTTCATCGGCCTCTTTTCGCTGCGTC
>JANOQP010000026.1:0-2226 GCA_031414895.1 Saprospirales bacterium | reverse complement strand
TTTTGGAACTTTCGCCACCGCCGGTCATCAACTGGAGGTAATCGATGATGACCATTTGGATGTCGTGCTGCATTTTCAGGCGACGGCATTTTGCGCGCAGCTCAAAAATATTGATGCCCGGCGTGTCATCAATAAAAATCGGCACGGTGTTCATCCGCTCGACGACCGATTGCAGCTGCTGCCATTCGTAGTCCTCCATTTTCCCGTTCCGGAATTTCGAGCCGGGAATCTCCGCTTCCATGCTCACGAGCCGTTGGACGAGCTGGATATTGCTCATTTCGAGCGAAAAAAGCGCGACGGGTTTGTTGAAATCGACCGCAGCGTTTCGCGCGAGTGCAAGCACCATCGACGTTTTTCCCATGCCCGGGCGCGCCGCGAGGATTACGAGGTCGCCCTTTTGCCAGCCGCTCGTCAAGCGGTCGAGTTCGGTGAAACCAGTCGGCACGCCCGTGAGGCCGTTCTCTTTTTTGGAAAGTTCCTCGATTTGTTTGAGCAATTTGCTCGCGAGGCCGCCCATGCTTTCGTAGGTGCGGCTGAGGTTGTTTTGCGTAATCGCGAAAAGCCCCTTTTCGGTCTCGTCGAGCAGCGAGAACACGTCGGTCGTGTCCTCGTAGCTATCGCGGATGGTCTTAGTGGAGACCCGGATCAGTTCGCGCTGGATATGTTTTTGGGCGATGATGCGGGCGTGGTACTCGATATTGGCCGACGAACCAACGCGGTTGGTGAGTTCCGTCAAATAATATGCCCCGCCGATCTTGTCGAGGTCGCCCGATTTTTTGAGCTCCTCCGTCACGGTCAAAATATCGACCGGGTGGCTGCGCTCAAAAAGTTTGATGACACCGCGATAAATATGCTGGTGGGCTTCGAGATAAAAACTTTCGGGCCGGAGGATGTCCATGACGACCGGAAGGCTGTCCTTTTCGAGCATCAATGCGCCGAGGACGGCCTCTTCCAAAGGCAGTGCTTGTGGTTGGAGTTTTCCGAATACATAATTGGAGAGGTCGCCCGTTTGCGGCCGCTCCTTGCGCAGGCCCATCGCCTGTTTGATTGAGTTGTTTTGCTCGGTCATAATTAAATGGTGGAGGATTAAGGATGTTTTCTTCCCTTGCGGGCCTACAAACATACCTCGAGGTCTTCCCAACTTGCTCCTTCAAAACAATCTGTGGCCAGTCCGAAATTTGTTGAAAACAAAGGGACTGGCTGTTGGGAAACGCATTTATTTCAACGGTTATCAACAAACAGATAGGCAAATCAATGGCCAACGATGATCGATTTTTTTAAATGTAAAAAAATAAGATACGTCAGTCGTTGATTTAGAAACCGCTCCAATTTTCGCACCCAAAATTACCAAAAACCGTCCTCAACATCGGATGGGGGAAAAAATGTTCAAACAAATTTCGCGGCTTGCCCGGCCAGCGTTTGACTTGTTTGAAAAGTTTGCTCAAATGTAAAACGTTTTGTTTTTTACAAACAAAATATTGGGCATTTTTTTCAAAAAAAACCACAAACAATCGGTGAGCGGGCAAAAGGTTCGGGTGAACGGTTCAGTTTAAATTTTTCGCGATACCTTTTTTTTGAACACAAAACGCACGCGCACCAGGTTTTTCAAACCAATTCCGTCGCGCTGCGCCCGTGTTTCCTCCATAATATAATGCCCCCAACGACCCCAACGACCATCAATATCCCGGATATCAGCTCGGCCTGCGTCATTTTCACCCCGAACCAATCGTGGATCACATTGACCCGGATTTGCTCAACCACGATCCGTTCGAGTCCGATCAAAAACATATAGACCATAAAAAGCACCCCCGGTGCGGCGATTTTTTTGCGCAGCCGCCACAAAATGCCGAAAACAAAGAGACCCAAAATCACCTCGTAAAAAGGTGTCGGCCAGACCGGCTGGGCAAGCTGGTAGCAATATTGAAATGTGTAGTCGCCCGCCATTTTCACGTTCTCGTTGCCACTGATCTCGTCGACATAATGTTGCCCAAGCACGTTCCGCGGGTAGGTGAACGACCACATCCAATCGGGCAAAAAACCCATCCAGCCGGGTTTTTGCGACAAATTTGGGAGCCCCCAATCGCCGTCGCCTGACAGTTGACAACCGACCCGGCCCACCGCGTAGCCCATCACGAGGGCCGGTGCGCAGGCATCCATCGCGTGCAAAAGCGGTATTTTTTTGCTCAAAAGATAGGCGATCACACAGATCGCACCGCCGAAAAGCCC
>JANOQP010000025.1:0-3061 GCA_031414895.1 Saprospirales bacterium | reverse complement strand
GGTCGTTTTCAAGTAGTTCTTTCGGGTCATTTAATTTTTCGTTTTTATGGTTATTTTGCGTCCACCCAATTTCTGCCACCGCCGGTGGGAGAATTGCCGATTGTCGATACGCGATATAAAAAGCCCGCATCCGCCAGACGTTTGTTTTTGAAAAACCAGTTGACCGTGGAAATGCTTTTTGCAAATCCACAGCGAGCAACTCGACCACCGAATTGCCCCAACCGTTCGTTTGCTGGCGTTCGGCAATCATTTTCCCCAAATCCCAATAGAGTTGGATGAGTTCTTTGTTGACCGCACGGAAAGCGGCGAGTTGCCCGGAATGGACGCGGGCGGTCGCGTCGGCCACCAATTTTTGGTATTCGGGCGAGGTGGTTTGGGAAGCGGGGGTGTCCAAATTTTTTGTCATTTCAAATTTTTTGTCGCAAACTTAAAACATATAAAGTGAAGTTGCGACAATTATTAAAACAAAAAATGTTATTAATGAGGTTTGTTCCGCCCAAAAAACCGCCGCCGATTTCCCCAAAAAAAACCAGCGGCGGCGGTCAAACGAAGCCCGTTCATTTTTTCACAGGCTTCAAATCCATCTTGCATTTCGAGCATTTGTCGCCCATTTTTCCCGTGATTTCGGGGTGCATCGGGCAGGCGAAAACAGCCTCCGAGGCGGCGGGGGCCGTCGCCGCAGGTTCGGCTGCCGGTGCGGGCGCGGCGGTTGTTTCGGGTTTTGTCTCGGCCTTCGGTTGCGCGTTTTGGCAGGCGGCGAGGGCGAGGAACAGCGAGAGGGAAATCAGGACTGCGTGCTTCATTTTTTTATAAAATTTTGATGGTGAAATAAGCCCTGCCGTTATTGACAGCACTTTTTGATGAACAGTTTTTTGAATATCAAAATGAAGAAACTTCATTTTTTGATTGCCGTGCAATAAGAAAACGTGTTTAATGGGGTGGTCATTTAATCAAGGATTCAAGGTTTTTGAATTCTTCAATAGTATGCCTTTCCAAAGCGAATGCCTTGCGTTTTGAAAAGATAAATTTCCTGATGAAAAAATCAAAGAGCGGGCTCTTTCTCCTGCCGCCGATTTGCAAATCGTGGGTGACCAAAGTCCCGTTTTGGGTTTGTGTAAATGTTAGCGTCAAAAAAATGGGTATCGGGTATTTTGCCTTCATCACGATTTTCTGGTTTTGTGCTAATTGGACGACCTCCCACTTATATTTTACGGTCAGGTTGTCCATTTTTTCAGAGAAAAAAAAGACGCTGCCCAAAGTGTCCTTCGTCTGTTTTATTACCTTATAATCTTTATGCTCCGGATGCCACGCCTGATAAGTTGGCTTGTCAAGGCCGAACATAAAAGCATAAATTTGGAAGGGTTTCTTGCCCATAATCTCGATTTCCGTCACGAAATTTGTCATGGCAGACAAGTTGTTGGCCACCAGCAAAAAGGCCAACGGCAGTAATTTTTTTTGGATATTTTTTTGAAAAGCCATTTTAGGAATTTCATTTTTTGATTGCTGTGAAATAAGAAAACGTGCCAATAGCCGTGTTGATTGATCCCGCAATTTCCACATTTTGAAAGCCCGCGTCGCGGATAAAACCCGGCATTTTGCCCTGCACGTTGTCGTTCGTGGTCTCGAAACCGTCGAGCAATTGCACCAATTTGAACGCCCACCGCATCCGCCGCCCGTCGGCCTCGCCCCAATCGGCGATGACCAAACGACCGCCTTTTTTCAGCACCCGGTGAATCTCGCCGAGGCAGGCAAACTTCGCGTCGGCATCGAGTTGGTGAAACACGAGACAACTGTACACCTTGTCGAATGTCGAGGTCGAGTACGGAAACGCCATCCCATCGTACAAATCGAGCGGTATCAAAATCCGCTGTTTTTGGAGTTTGTGGTGCGCGATTTCTTTCACTTTCGGGTCAATATCGAGGCCGCGCAGGTCGGCATCGGGGCATTTTTCTTTCACCAAAATCAAGTTCGCGCCCGTGCCGAAGCCGAATTCGAGGATTTTTTCGCCCGTCTGCGGGTCAATTTCGTTCAGGAGCAAGCCCCGGAACTTTCGTTCGGGCATGGTCAGCCGGATGGTCGCATCGTACCAAACGGTCAGGAAATCGTAGCCGAGGGCGGGGATGAATTTTTTTTGCACGGGCACTTTTGTTGAATAAACGGTCTGAACACAAGTGCTTTTTATCGTTCAAAAACGCTGCACGGCTCGATAAAACTTCACCCGCGCATCCAAAAAAGCATGGCCAACAGGTCAATAAATCACGGTCAATCCCGCGCCAAAACCCATGTCGCTGTCATAATGCGAGGACAGGGAAAAGCATTTGCTCAAAATGTACCGCCCGCCGACCGAGTATTCTTTGTCGGAATTGGCCATCAGGTTGAGCCGCAACCGGGTGGTCAGGGCGATGTCGTCGCGGATCAGTTCCATTCTTGTCCGTCCGGTGTGGTCAATCCGGGCATCCAAAAGGAGGAACATCGGCAGCGTGTAATGAAAACCGAGCGTGGCGACGCGCCTTTTTTTGATGCTGTTGGACTGTCCGAAAATATCGGATCCTGCATTTTCGCCCGTTCGGAAGCGGTAATCAAAGCCGACGTAAGGCATGAAAAATTGATTTTTCCCCACGAAACGGCCAATATGACTGACGCTTTCATAGCCTTTTCGGTCGTTAAGGCCCAAATGCCATTCCGTTTGAATGTCCCAACGGGTGTTGCCGAGGTTCAATTCGCCGTCGCTGCCGTTGCTTTCCAAACCGATTTCGGCCTTTGTGTAGAAAGCGCGTTCACCTTTTTTCATGATGGCCATCGCCTTTTTTGGGTCGGGGATTTCGGGGTTGGGCGGCGAGTTTTCGTAACTGAAAACGCGGCCCATGCCCGCCGCCATGTGGTACAAAATATGGCAATGAAACATCCAGTCGCCCGATTCGGAGGCGGCAAATTCGATGGTGTCGGTTTCCATCGGCATGATGTCGAGGGTGTGTTTGAGCGGCGCGTGGTCGCCCTGTCCGTTCAAAACGCGGAAAAAGTGGCCGTGCAAGTGCATCGGGTGGCGCATCATGGAGCCGTT
>JANOQP010000024.1:0-10778 GCA_031414895.1 Saprospirales bacterium | reverse complement strand
CTGCGATTTGAACCGCTCGGCAACCTCAAAAACGAGCGCATCGACGGCGCCCCGGATCGGCGGCACCTGATGAACCGCGCCCGGCATGAGCGACCTTTCGTATTCCATGAACTTTTTTTGGAGGCCGTCGAACGCGCGTTTTATCGCAGAAAAATCGAACATTTCGAGCAGCAGTTTTTGCTGAAATTCAAGTTTTGACTGTTCGAGCTGTGCGGCATCGGGCGCGTTTTTGTCGGCCTCGGCACTATAATTTTTCACCGTCGCATCGGTCTTGACGCTCGAAAGCTGGATTTTCGACCGCAAAACGATGCCCTCAAAAGTCTTGCAACGGCTCAAAGCGACATAAACCTGCCCGTGCGCGAAGGCCGCCTGCGCGTCGATGATGGCCCGCTCGAAGGTCAGCCCCTGGCTTTTGTGGATCGTGATGGCCCATGCCAGTTTCAACGGGAACTGGATGAATTTGCCAAGTTCCTGCTCGTTCACTTCCTTTGTTTTTTCGTCGAGGTTGTATTTTACATTGGTCCATTCGACGGCCTCGGTCTCGATCTCTGCGGATTCGCCGGGGCATTTCACATAAATAAAATCGCGCTCGACGCGGGTGATCTTGCCGATTTTCCCATTGAAAAAACGCTTTTCGCGGTTCATGTCATTTTTGAGGAACATGACCTGCGCACCAATTTTGAACTCGAAAACCTCGTCGGCCGGATAGGCATGTGCTGGAAAATCGCCCTCGATTTTTGCATTTGCAAACAGGCTTTTTGCGGGCAGCGCGTCGAGTTTTTCCTGATTGATGGCTTGCGAAGTGGCGTTGTGAGCGGTCAAGGTAATGTACGGCTCGGCCTCCGTCGGCTGAAAATTGGGGACAAAGCGGCTGTTTATTTTCTCCAAAACGGCGGCATCCAGCACGTTGTCGCGGACTTTGTTGAGCAATTCGATGAACGCGCTGTCGGATTGCCGATAGATATGTTTGAGTTCGATGGTCGCGTAATTGGAATCCTTCAGGGCCTTGCTCTCAAAAAAATAGGCCGACTTGTAATGCGGGCTGAGCAGGGCCCATTCCTCGTTCTTAACGATGGGCGGGAGCTGGTGGAGGTCGCCAATCATCAACAATTGGATCCCGCCGAACGGTTTGAAATGGTCGCGAAATCGCCGCAGGACCCCATCGATTGCATCCAAAACATCGGCACGAACCATGCTTATTTCATCGATCACGAGCAGGTCGAGGCTGCGGATGAGCGCGATTTTTTCGCCACGAAATTGCCGTTGGCGGCTCATATCGACTGGCGCACCTGGGACAATCGGCCCGAAGGGGAGCTGAAAAAATGAGTGGATCGTCATGCCGCCTGCGTTGATCGCGGCCACCCCTGTCGGCGCGGTGACGACCATCCGTTTGGTCGTTTCGCGGCGGATTTGGTTCAAAAAAGTGGTCTTGCCGGTGCCGGCCTTTCCGGTCAGAAAAATGTTCTTGTTGGTACTTTTTATGAACTCGAAGGCGAGGTCGAGTTGGGGGTTGGGCGGGTTGGCCATGTTTGTTTTGAGTTTTCTCCAAAAAATCGGGGTAAAATTATCAAAAGCCGACACGGGACGGTTTTATCAATGTTGAAATTTCCGTTTTTGGGTCAAGAAAACCATCGTATCATTGTGTCACCTATTTTCGATGCCCGTTTTTTGGGGCGAACCACCTTTTTTTTAATCCGGTTTCTCTTTTACCTCTTTTAAGTAATCTCATGTCATTTCCAAACTTGCTCAAAAGGGCAGCTTTCATGCTTGCTTTTTGTGCCATCGGCCTCGGCCAAATGGTCGCGCAAAACGTGACCGTCAACCCCGGCGCGGGCAGTTACCCGACCTTGAAAGCGGCATTTGATGCCATCAATGCGGGGACGCACACCGGTGCGATCACGATATCCATCGTGAACAGTACCGCAGAAACAGCATCGGCCACGCTCAATGCAAGTGGAACTGGTTCGGCAAACTACGCCTCTGTCTCCATCGCCACAAGCGGGGCGTTCACGGTAACTGGCGCAGTTGCCGGGCCGCTGGTCGATTTGAACGGCGCGGACAACGTGACCATCAATGGCACGGGCGGGCTGTCCATCTCGAACACGAGCCCCGATGCAGCTGCCTCGACCATACGTTTTATCAACGATGCAACGGCGAACACGGTGACAAACTGTGCCGTTCTTGGCGCATCGGCCAGCACAACGAGCGGCACCATCGTTTTCTCGACAGCTGCGGCATCGGGCAACGACGGGAACACGATTTCCAACTGTTCGATCGGGGACGCGGCCACCGGGTTTCCCACCAACGGTATTGTTTCGTTGGGGACCGCCACCTTTGAGAACTCGGAGAACACCGTTTCTGGTTGCAATATTTCCAATTTTTTCAGCCCTACCACCATTGCGGTCGGGGCTTTGATCGGCGCGAACAACAATGCGTGGACGCTCACCGGCAACCGTTTTTTCCAGACGGCCGTCCGTACCTATACGACGGCAAACATCCACTCCGCAGTCCAGGTCGCGTCGGGCAACGGTCATGTGGTGAACAACAATATCATCGGTTTTGCGAACGCTGCCGGAACCGGGACCTACACCATGACCGGCACGATCGCCACCCGGTTCATCGGCATCAACCTTGGTGTCGGCACGGGCGCAACGACCTCGGTGCAGGGCAACTTGGTCACGGCCATCCAGCTCAACACTTCGAGCGGCGCAACGACCCAAAACGGCATCCTTTGTGGCATCAACGTGACCTCGGGCAACGTGAACATTGGCACCGTTACGGGCAATATCATTGGCGGGGCGACCGGCAAAGAACTTTTGAAGGCCGTTTCGACCACCTCGGGAGGGGTTGTGGTCGGCATACACTCATTGGCGCCCACGGTGGCGACGCCAACGACCACCATCAATATCCAGAACAATTTGGTCGGGGGGCTTTTTTCATCGGGCGTAACGGCAGCGGTCGCCGGGACGGTAATTGGCGTTACCATCTCGGCCATACCGAACACATTGACCATCACGAACAATACATTGGGCAGCACCACCCCCGAGAATATGCAGGGGGGCACCATCGGATTGACGACCGGGTCTTCGCTCGCCAGCGGGATCTGGCTTGCTGGCACACCCTCCGCGACGGTTGCCTCCACCGCAACGATTGATTTCAACACCGTCCAAAACCTGCTTGCCATTGGCGGGACAGGTTCGGTCCGCGGTATTTGGACCGCCCTTGCCAGTTCCACCCTGGCCACCGGGTGGTCCATCTCGAACAATACGATCACTAATTTATCAACGAGCAGCGCACTGGCGGGGCTCGGCAGCGGCATTTGTTCCGCTTTGGGCATCCACCACCTTTCCTCCCAGGGCTGCACCATCTCGTTGAACAATATCAGCAATATCTCGAACACAAACACCGCCGCGACCGGCAATGTGATCGTGGCCGGCATTGTTTCCGCGAACGCGACCCAAACCACAACCTTGGGCGTCAATGTTTTCCGGAACAAAATCTGGAATTTGTTCAATTCCGCCCCAGGCGTGCTGATAGCCACGCCACCTATGGTTGTCGGAATAGCTATTCGCTCGGGCAATCAGGCGACCAATGTTCACAATAATATGATTTCGATAGGAGGGCAACAGACCTCCAACCCGGCATTCATCGGAATCTGGAGCAACAACGGCTCGGCCCCAAACCCGACCTCGACCAATATTTACCACAACACGGTGAACATCACCGGGACGGCGGCGGCGGGCGCGATACCGAGCTTTTGTTACCTGCGGGGACAAATGTCCACCGTTGCCCTGACCCTCAACGTGGATATTCGAAACAACATTTTCTCGAACACGCGGGCTGGCGGCACGACCCAAAATTTTGCCATTGCAAACAATTTCGGCGCGGCGGTCAGCGCAACGGGCTGGGCCTCGAACTTCAACGTGCTCAACGCAAACGCTTCGACCATCGGGCATTGGGGCGCCGCACTTGACTTCACAAACTGGAAAACGGCCTCCGGCGGGGACGGGAACAGCCTCTCGAACATTCCGGTCACTTTCGTGAACACTTCAACGGGCGACCTTCACCTGAACATGGGCACGGCCCCGACCCAAATTGAATCGGCGGGTACGCTCATTTCGACCGTTTTGGTCGATTTTGACAACCAAGTAAGACCGGGGCCGGCTGGTTCGGTGAACGGGGGGGGCATTCAACCAGACCTCGGTGCGGATGAAATAGATGGTGTGCCGCTCGATGGCGCACCCCCAATTATCACCTATACGGCAGTCCCCAATTCTGTTTGCACATCGGGGCAGTCGTTTTCGGCGACCATCACCGACGTATCGGGCGTGAACACCGCCGCCGGCACGAAGCCGCGCCTGTGGTTCAAAAAATCGACCGAGGACAACCTCCTCCCGGCCACGAACACCTCGGCGGCCAACGGCTGGAAATATGTCGAGACGACCAGCGGGGCCTCGCCTTTTCAGTTCACTTTCGATCATACATTATTGACCAGCGCGGTCGTCGCGGGCGATGTGATCCAATATTTCGTCATTGCGCAAGACCTTTTGGCCCCGCCGAACGTGGGCGCAAACCTGGCCACTTTCGCCACCAACCCGTCCAGCGTGGCATTGGCAGCGGCCAATTTCCCGGTCACCAACCCGCGGGTCTTCAATATATTGACCAGTCCGGCGACCGTCACGACGGTCGCATCGCCGAGCTCGCTCTGCGTCACGGGCAACGTCCTGCTTTCATTGGCCGGCGACCCGGTTACGGGGGCAGGTTATCAATGGCAAAGCTCCCCTGCTGGCGCGGGCAACTGGACGAACATTTCGGGCGCGAACGCGGCCAGTTATTTGGCCATCGCCGTGACAAGTTCGAGGGATTACCGCTGCATTTTGACGTGCAACGGAACGCCCATTGCGGCCTCGCCTTCTGTTCCGGCAACCGTTACGGTGACGAGCCCGATGGTGCTTTCGACCACACCGGCCTCGGTCTGCGGCCCCGGCCCGGTCTCGGTCAGTTTGGCGGCGACGGCAAGTTCGGGCGCGGGCTTAAATTGGTATGCTGCGCAAACGGGCGGGACGGCCATCGGCACGGGTTCGCCTTTCAACACGCCATTGATTTCGACCACGACCACCTATTATGTCGCGGCGAGCGAGGGCGGAAGTGCCGGTTCGGTCGGGCCGCTCAGCCCGGCCATCGGGACATCGGCCGGTTCAGCGATTGCCATTGGCACGCAACGGATGTTCTTTGATGTTTTGGCCCCGGCCACCATCAACACGGTGGTTATTTTCCCGACTGCCGCTGTTGGCTCGACTGGCACGGTGACCATCCGGAACAATATGCAAGTTGTGCTTTTCGACATTCCGTTTACCACAACGGTCACGGGCGGAAACCCGCAAACCATCACCCTCAACGCGGGCCTGCCCGTCGGCACGGCCTATGAAATCGGCCAAGGGACGGCCATCAACCTCCTCCGCAACTCGACGGGCGCGGTCTATCCATATACTTCTGCGGCCATCAATATCACCGGGAACACCTTCAGCCCGGTCTATTATTATTGGTACTACGATTGGCAATGGTCGTCCGGCTGCGAATCCGCGCGCGTCCCGGTCGTTGCGACCATCATAAATGGCACACCAACTTGCCCGGCCAATTTCAGCGTTTGCGCGACCGGTGCAGCGTTCACTTTGACGGGCGCAACCCCAACGGGCGGCGTTTATAGCGGCCCCGGCGTGGAGCTTGGCGTGTTCAGCCCAGCGACTGCGGGCGTTGGAACGCACACGATCACTTATACGATTTGCGCTCAAACTTGCACGTTCACGATTACCGTGAATGCCATTCCTTCGGCAAATGCTGTTTCCAACCAATCGTTTTGCAATGGCGATTTGACGACCGGGACCGTTCTTTCAAGCACCCCGACAGGCGCAAGTTTTTCATGGACAAATTCCAACCCATCCATCGGCCTCGCGGCAAATGGAACGGGCGATATCCCCGCTTTCACGGCAACCAATTCGGGCAGCACAAACGCATCGGCGACCATCACGGTCACGCCGAGCATTGGCACTTGCCAAGGTTCGCCGACCACTTTCACCATCACGGTGAAACCAACGCCGACGGTCAATTTGGTTTCCAACCAAACACTTTGCGGCGGCGCGGCGACGGTGGCGGTCAATTTCACGGGTGCTGTCGCAAACACGGTTTTCAACTGGACAAATAACGCTCCGTCCATCGGCCTCGCGGCAAATGGTTCGGGCAATATCGCCTCCTTTACGGGTACAAATTCCGGCAATTCGCCCATCGAAGCGACCATCACGGTCACGCCAACGGCGGACGGTTGCCCCGGTCCGTCCACCACTTTCACCATCACGGTGAACCCAACGCCGACGGTCGCGACGGTCCCAAACCAATCCGTTTGCAATGGCGAAGCGACGGCTGCGGTCAATTTTTCCGGCACGGCAACCACTTTCAATTGGATAAACAATGCACCATCCATTGGCCTCGCGGCCAGCGGTTCGGGCAATATCCCATCATTTACGGCAACAAACAGCGGCACTTCGCCAGTCGTGGCGACCATCACGGTCACGCCCGCGCCGCTGAACGGATGCCCTGGCGCGGCCATCACCTTCACAATCACGGTCAATCCGTCGCTCGATATCGCCAACTCGAACACCGAGCCGACGACCTGCGCGACAACCGACGGCGCAATCGATTTGACCGTCGCGGGCGGCGGAACAATTACCTACAATTGGTCGGGCAACGGTGTTGTCAATGGCCAGCAAGACCAGACCGGGCTTCAAGTCGGCACTTATTCGGTGACCGTTTCGAGCACGGTGGCCTGTTCAGCGGTGAAAACTTATGTCCTCAATGGCCCCGGCGGTTGCGGCATTTGCCCGACGGTCGGTTCGCTCTCGAGCGTCCCAGTTGCGGCGGCCTGCCAAAACGCGACCGTCAATTTCACCGCCAGCGGTTTGACGGACATGGGCGTGACGTATGGCATCCTTTTCAAATGGAGCACGTCCGCGCTTGCCGACCCATATTCGGGCGGAACGACCTTCGCGGCCGTGCCAAACGTCGGTTTGACTGGCGGTGGCTCGACGGCCTCGGCCTCGACCCCGTTCGCGGCAGCGGGCAACTATTTTGTTTATGCCATCCTTTCGCCGACCCCGACCGACCCGGTTTGCCGCCCATCGGCAACGCAAAATTTCACGGCCCACCCAACGCCGACGGTCAATCAGGTCAGTTTCCAGCAATTTTGCGCGGGCGCAACGGCCGCCATCAATTTCACCGGGACCCCCGCAAATGCGGTGTTCAATTGGACGAACAGCAACCCGGCCATCGGTCTCGCCGCATCTGGCAGCGGCAATTTGAGCTTCACAGCAGCCAATGTTGCGACCAGCCAGACGGCGACCATCACGGTCACGCCTTCGGCAAATGGTTGCCCCGGCGCGCCCATGAATTTCACCATCGTTGTCCATCCGACCCCGACGGTCGTGGCGGTTTCCGACCAAACAGTTTGCCACGGCACGGCGACGGCAGCCGTCAATTTTTCGGGAAATGTGCCAACAGCTACCTTTTCATGGGTAAATAACACGCCTTCCATCGGCCTCGCCGCAAATGGTTCGGGCAATATTCCATCGTTCTCGGCAACAAATTCCGGCACGACGGCGGTCACGGCGACCATCACGGTCACGCCTTCGGCAAATGGCTGCCCCGGTTCGCCGATCACTTTCACCATTGTGGTGAACCCCACGCCAACGGTCGCGGCAGTCGCCAACCAATCGCTTTGCGCGGGCGCAACGACGGCAGCCGTGAACTTCACGGGCGCGGTCGCGAACACCATTTTTTCGTGGGCAAATACGAACCCTGCCATTGGTCTCGCGGCCAGCGGCACGGGAAATATCGCGGCATTCACCGCGACCAACCCGACGGGCGCACCGCTCGTGGCAATCATTACGGTCACGCCGACGGCCAATAACTGCCCCGGCACGCCGATCACGTTCACCATCACGGTCAATCCGAACCCGACCATCAATGCGGTTGCCGACCAAACCGTCTGCAACGGCGCGGGCACTGCGGCGGTCAATTTCACGGGCAACGTGGGCGGCGCGACCTATTCATGGGTGAACAATACGCCATCCATCGGTCTCGCG
This sequence comes from Saprospirales bacterium, assembly GCA_031414895.1. Taxonomy (GTDB): domain Bacteria; phylum Bacteroidota; class Bacteroidia; order Chitinophagales; family Saprospiraceae; genus JANOQP01. The sequence continues at coordinate 2,643 of JANOQP010000024.1, read as the reverse complement.
GCCAGCGGTTCGGGCAATATCCCATCGTTCACGGCCACAAATGCCGGCCCCGTGCCGGTCACGGCGACCATCACGGTCACGCCATCGGCAAGCGGTTGCTCGACGGCGGCGATCACTTTTACCATCACGGTCAAACCGACACCTTCGGTAAATGCTGTCCCGGGCCAATCGCTTTGCGCAGGTTCGACGACAACTGCCGTTGATTTCTCGGGGAATGCTGTTGCGGGAACGGTTTTCAATTGGACAAACAATACCCCCGGCATCGGCACCGCCGCTTCCGGGACCGGAAATATCGCAGCCTTCACGGCAACCAACACGACACCGAACATCCTCGTCGCAACGATCACGGTCACGCCCTCGGCAAATAACTGCCCCGGCACACCGACCGTTTTCACCATCACGGTCAATCCGTCGCCGACCGCTTTTGCGATGACGGGCGTGGGCGCGTATTGTGCGGGGAGCTACGCGGCGCTCGGTTTGGCGGGTTCGCAGGTGGGCGTTAATTATCAATTGCGCCTAAATGCAGTGAACACCGGAACGCCAATTGCCGGGACGGGCAGCCCGATCAGCTTCGGGAACGTCACCGCGCTCGGCACCTATTCGGTCGATGCGACTTTCGTGGCGGGCGGTTGTTCGGCGGCGATGCCGGGCAATGTCGTGACCTCGACGTTCAATTGCGGGGTCTCGATCACCGATCCATGTGTTTGCAAAAACAACCCAACGACGCTCGAAAACGGCCAATTCAACGAAACCATCACCGTCAATGCCCCGAACGGGCAAGTCTGGACGGTCACGGCGGTCAATGGGCTTTATTCGATAAACAGCCCTGCCCCACCCTCCGCACCAACGGGTTTGTTGCTCGGCACGTTGCTGACGGCGAACGGCAACAACACATTCTCGCTCACCGGGATCCATGTGGACAACCTCGGCTACACCCTCACGGTGACGAACGGCGCGGGCGTTTCGCTTTCCATCGGCAATTCGTGCGCCTATCCGAACCCGGCGATCACCTCGCCGACGGGCGATGTTTTTTGTTTGAACACACCAATTACGACCCTTACCGGAACGCCGGGCGATGCCAATATCCTTTCGCAAGGCTTCACCATCAATGGCACTGCGGCCACCGTTTTCAACCCCGCGACGCTCGGACTTGGCAGCCACACCATTATATATACGGTGAACGGCGGTTTGCCGAAGGCCAGCGGCCCGAACGACCCAGGTTGCACCCAAACGGTCTCGAAAGCCGTGCAGATTGTCGCCACATCGAGCATCATCGTCTGCAACGACGACGTACAGGTTTCGCTCGATGAGGATTGCGCGGTGCAGATCACGCCGGACATGATCTTGGAGGGCAGCTATGCCTGCTTCGACGATTACACCGTCATTTTGACCTTGCCGAGCGGCGCGGTCATCCCGAACGCGACCGTCACGAACGCCCATATCGGCAAGGTCATCACAGCGACCATCAAACACCTCCCTTCGGGAAATACCTGCTGGGGGCATATCAATGTCGAGGACAAATTGAAGCCCGTTTGCACGGTCGTGGACCTGAAACTTTCCTGCGTCAATATCCCGAACTATTCGCCATCGGCCATCGCCAGCACCGGCACCGCGGGCGGAACACCGACGGTCGTTGAGAACTGCTCGAACTTTACGGTTGCACAATCGACCCTGTTCACCGACCTCGAATGCGACGGTGTGGTGGGCAACCTCGCTGGCCGCCATGAGGCCCCCGCTAAAAATGTGGCCGGTTTCGGCCTCCTGAAAGGCAGTTATGACAAGGGTACGAAGGTATTGACCTTCTCCATCAGCTATTCCGGCCTGACGGGCGGATTGACCGCAGGGCACCTCCACAACGGCGCGGCGGGCGTGAACGGCCCCGTTTTGATCGACCTCAATTTGCCGACAGGCCAAACCTCCGGCTCGGTCACGAGGACCTTTACATTGACCCCGGCGCAAGAAAACCTCCTGTTCGCGGGCAGTATTTATGCAAACATCCACACGGCGGCAAACCCTGGCGGCGAGATCCGCGGACAAGTCTTCACCAATTTGAGCGCGTTCGCGAAACGGGCCTGGACAGTGACGGACGCGAGCGGCAATTTCACGACCTGCGACCAGTACCTCTTTTTTGAGCGGGCGACCATCACCGATGTGAAACTGCCCGTCGATGTCGAACTGAACTGTACCGCAACGAACACCGACCCATCGGCCACAGGCTCGCCGTTCATCACCAAATTTGGTCAAAACTGGCCCCTTTTCGGCGGCACTTCCTGCGAGATCAACCTCGCGTACACCGATCAATTGTTGCCTGTTTGCACGGGTTCGTACAAGATCTTGCGCACATGGACCATCTTCGATTGGTGCCTGCCGACGGCGCCGGGGACGAACCCAATTATTTACATCCAAGTCATCAAGGTGCACGACGGCGATGGCCCGACGATCCTCGATTGCCCCGGCAACTTTACCGTTTCGGTCGATATTTTTTCCTGCACCCGGAACCTCAACCTCCCGGTCTTGACAGTTACGGACAACTGTTCGGGCATTGCCGAAGGTTGGGCAACTTTTGTCAATCCAATTACCCAAATCGGCGGCACGGTCAGCGCGAACATCACGCCCGACCCGAACTGGACGGGCAAGTTTTTG
>JANOQP010000023.1:0-2230 GCA_031414895.1 Saprospirales bacterium | reverse complement strand
GGTGGGCCTCAACCTCGCCCGCTTGGTCATTGCCCGTTTTTCAAAAAGCAAGGGCAAGCGCCAGTTCCGTCAAATTGACAATATCGCCGTCGTCGGCACGGATGCCTCGGTGGATGTGCGGGCCTTCGTACGCGAGCTGCTGCCCTTTTTCCCGCAAGGGAAGAAATGCCTCCTGCTCGACAGCGGGGCCGTGGACACCTTTTTTGGTGAGAACATCGCCCAAACGCCGCCTGCCCTTTCGGAAAAAAACAAGGTATTGTCGGCCTGGCTCGACGCACAGGAAGCCCAACACGATTTCGTTTTTTATCTCGCCGATCGCACCACCACGGAATGGACGCGCCGTTGTGCCCGGCAGGCGGACGAGGTATTGCTCCTTGCCGATATTGCCCGCCCTGCCGGGAATGCCGCCGACCCGATTGCCGACCTGAAAATGGCGCCGGACACGGGCCTCGCCGGGCCGGGGCCAAAGTTCACGCTCGTGCTCCAGCACCCGCCCGGGGTCGTCATGCCAACGGGCACTGCCGCTTGGTTGCAGGCTTACCGGCCGGACGGGCATTTCCACTTGCGCACCGCGACCGCCCAACCGGATTTTGCCCGGCTCGCCCGATACCTGACCGACCAAACGACGGGGCTTGCACTGGCTGGCGGCGGGGTGCGGGGGTTTGCACATATTGGGGTCTGGCGGGCATTGCAAGAGGCCAATATCCCGGTGGACGTGGTTGGCGGTACCAGCATGGGGGCTTTTGTCGGCGGCCTAATGGCGTTCGGATGGGACCATCGGGCGGTGCGGGAGGCGGTGCGGGGCATCGCCCTGAGCCGGCCCTCGCGCGATTTCAACCTCTTGCCGTTGGTGTCGCTCATCGGGGGCAAGCACCTCGACCGCGCGCTCCGCCATTTCTACGGCGGTTCGGACATCGAGGATTGTGTGCTGAAATTTTATTGCATTTCCAGCAACCTGAGCCTCGCCCAACCGGAAATCCACCTGTATGGCGATATGTTCAAGGCCGTGCGTGCGAGCGGTTCGCTGCCGGGCATCGTGCCGCCGGTCGTGCTGAACGGCAGTTTGCTCATTGATGGGGGCGTGTTCAACAATTTCCCGGTGGACATTATGGCGGAAATGGGCATCGGCAACATCATCGGGGTGGAAATGCCCCCCGGAAAACAACGCCCGCTGGACTATTACGAGCTGCCCGGCACTTGGGAGGTTTTGAAAAACCACGTTTTCAGGACCGATGGCGGCGCCAATGTGCCGAGCCTCGTCTCGACGCTCATGCAGACCACCACCCTGACCAGCAATTACAACCAAAAACAGGCCCGCACTTTGGCCGATGTGCTGATTGCCCCATCGGTCGCCAGCTTCGGGTTCCTGCAATGGGAGGCCTTCGACAAAATCGTGGAGGCCGGCTACCAAGAAGCGGTGAAGGTCCTTTCTGCACGCTAAATGATGTTGCCCGGCCATGCTATTCCCTTTCGGGTTTTATCACCCGAAAGGGAATAACCGCTGTGCTGACCTCCGTTGCCCTGTGTTTTAAAATTGTCCCCGGCTTGCGCCAAATGAAAAAATCAACCGCTCAAAAATGAACAACGAAAAAACGATCGCCATCATCGGCGCGGGCCCGGCCGGGATCACCTGCGCCCTCGAGCTCAAAAAACGCGGGTTCAAAAACATCACCATTTTCGGCAAATTCGAGGAGGCCCAATGCCGCTCCCTCCACATCGGCGGCGTGGTTGCCGATGTCGGCACCTGCTATCTGCACAGCGGATATTGGAACACCGTCAAGCCCCTCGTGAGGGAATTCGGCCTGCATTTGAACTATCTGGAAGCCCCCACGCTGATCAACGACCGGGGCGAAACACCGCGGTTGCGGCTGCACGAAAAAGTCGAGACCCTTTTGGGCCTGCTCTTTTTCATCGGCCTGTCGTTCAAATGGCTGTTCACCTATCGGAGCGAAAAAAGCCGTCGATATGGGGTTCCCATGGAGGACTATTTGCGGGCGCACCGGCTTGGGAAGTTTTCGCAGTCCTTCGTCCTGGGGCCTGGCGGCATTGCGCAAGGGTATGGTTTTTTGGACGAGGTGACCGCCTATGGGGCGTTCAGGTGGTTCCGCCCGAGCATTTTCGTGACGGTTGTGGCCAATAAGCTGCGGCGCGGCACGGCGACCATCCGGGAAGGCTATGGTGTTTTGTTCCAAAAAATACTTTCCGGGCTGAACCACCGACCGGAACTGGC
>JANOQP010000022.1:0-3602 GCA_031414895.1 Saprospirales bacterium | reverse complement strand
AGCCGACCGGTACAGGCTCGTCCTAAACAGTTACAAAAAATGTTGAAAAGCATCTTCAGCCGCGCCACCGAACGCGAACTCGGCTTCGGCACGACAGCCACCATCAACGGGCGGCTGATGAACCCGGACGGCACCTTTCGCGTCCGGCGGACGGGCGCACGGGTCGGGTCCAATTTTTTCCATGTCCTCATCACCATGTCGTGGTGGAAGTTTGGACTGCTTATTTGGGGCTTTTTTGGGTTGCTCAACCTCCTTTTTGCGACCGCCTACACGGTTGTCGGGGTCGGGCAATTGACGGGCATCGAGCCGGGCAGTTGGGCGCACAATTTCACGGAAGCCTTCTTTTTCAGTTCTCAAACCCTCACGACGGTCGGCTACGGGCGCATCGCCCCGGTCGGTTTTTGGGCCAATGTGCTCTCGTCGATCGAGTCGCTGCTCGGCCTTTTGAGCTTTGCGATGATCTCCGGGCTGCTTTACGGGCGGTTTTCGAGGCCGACGGCGCGGATACTTTTTTCCCAAAAAATGGTCGTTTCGCCGTTCGAGGGGGGCGGGGCCATGATGTTCCGCATGGCCAACGCCCGAAAAAGCGAGCTGATCGAGGTCGAGGTCACCTGCATCTTGGCCATCAACCAATTGGAGGCCGACGGGCGCACCATCCGCCGGTTCCACGTCCTTGACCTTCAAATCTCGAAGGTCACTTTTTTCTCCCTCAATTGGACGATCGTCCACAAACTGACCGAAAAATCGCCCGTTTTTGGTTTTTCAAAAGCCGATTTTGAGGCCGCCCGCGCCGAGGTCCTCGTTTTGGTGAAAGGCACGGACGAAACCTACGCCCAAACAGTGCACATGCGGACGAGCTACACGGCCCTCGAAATGGAATGGAACGCCAAGTTTTCGCCCATCGTCGGGAACGACAAAGAAGGGCGGCCAGAGATCTTGTTGAAACGGATCGGGGATTTTGAGGCAGCCCAATAAATGGGCGCCCTGCGACATCAAGTGCCTCTTTTGGGCCGATAAATGTGCCCAATGAAAAGGACTTGGCTCAAATTGGAAAGGTGTGTTTTTGGCAACCTCGCAAACAATTGCAATAAAACTACTTTTGCCCGGCAATCACCATTTCGGCCAATTGGCCAACCTTCAAAATTTTGACCTAAAAAATGCGCTACCATTTCATCGACAAGATCATCCGCATCGACCTGGGCCACGAGATCGTGGCGGTCAAGGGGACGACTGTTTCGGAGGATTTTTACGCCGACCATTTCGTCGGTTTCCCGGTCTTCCCGGGCGCGCAGCAAATCGAGGCCGCCGCCCAGGCCTGCGGCGCACTCGTCGAAATCTCGGCCAATTATCAATCGTTTTCCATCCTTTTGATGGTCGAAAAAATGAAGTTCAAGCGCATGGTCCGCCCCGGAGACCAGATGCTGATCACCTGCACCGCCGTTTCCATGCACCCCGAATCGGCCCTTTTCAACATAAAAATAGAGGTCGACGGCGCGACCGTGACCACCGGGCAGGTCATGGTCGGCATCGTCACGGCAGCGGACGGCGGCGCGGATTATGAAAAGGCAATCGGTACTTTGGCCGATTATTTCAGGCCGCTCCTGCGCGGGGCGGTCATCAACGCGCCCTCAATTTGAAAAGCATGGAACGAGTGGTCATTTCGGGCATCGGCCTGGTCTCCCCGTTTGGTGCCGGGCGCGACCTTTTTTGGGAAAACCTGCACCTGGGCCGCTCGGCCTCGAAAATGATTTCCGCATTCGACCCATCGCCCTTGCCGACCCGTTTTTGGGCGAACGCCCCCGAGACGGACGACGAACTGACCCAGCTTTTGCCCCAAAAAAAGACCGCTAAACTGATGACGCGCTGCGGAAAAATGTCGCTAATCGCAGCCGAAGAGGCCGTTTTGCAATCCAAAATCGATTTTTCGGCCATCGACCCGCGCCGGACCGGCATCTCTTTTGGCGCGGGCGGCATCGGCCTCACCGACCCCGACATGGCCGCCATCAGCTATGACCCGTCCGCTTGGCTCAAAGCCCGCGAACTGCCCGGCGGCGACGAGGGCCGTTTTTGGGCGACGATGATCGAACAGACGCACCCGCTTTTGGCCATCAAGGCCATCCCGAACGCCATATCGGCGCAGCTCTCCATTTTTTACAAAGCACAGGGCAACTGCCTGACCGTCACGACCGCCTGCACCTCGTCCAGCCAGGCCATTGGCGAGGCTTTTTTGAAATTGCGGGCCGGGATGGCCGATGTGATGCTCGCTGGCGGCGCCGATTCGGTGACCAACCCGGCCAGCATGCTCTCGTTCAGCCTCCTCGATGTGCTGTCCAAAAACAACGGTGAGTTTGCCTCCGCCAGCCGCCCGTTCGACCGTAGCCGCGACGGTTTTTTGCTCGGCGAGGGCGCGGCCGTCCTCGTCCTCGAAACCCTCGCCCATTGCCAAAAACGCGGCGGCCAACCCCTTGCCGAGCTCGCAGGTTTTGGCTGCACGAGCGATGCCTACCGCGTCACCGACGAACCGGAGGACGCGCACGGCAGCATCGCTGCGATGCAAATGGCCATTGCCGGGGCAAATTTGCGGCCCGCCGACATCGGTTATGTCAATGCCCACGGCACGTCCACCCGCATGAACGATTCGATTGAAACCTTTGCCATAAAACAGGTTTTTGGCGCGGGTGCGCGAAAAATCCCCATCAGTTCCAACAAATCCATGATCGGCCACCTCGTCGCTGGGGCGGGCGCGATCGAGCTGGCTGCATCCGTCCTGACGATGCAGCACCAACTGGTCCCGCCGACGGCGCACCTCAAAACACCGGGGCCGGGCTGCGACCTCGATTACGTCCCGGGCGAGGCGCGGGCGGTGAAACTGGACGCCATTTTGTCCAATTCGTTCGGTTTCGGCGGGCAAAATTCCTGCCTTGTAATCAAAAAAATCAACTAAAAAAGTAACCATGGGAACCCTGCCCGAAATCGAAAAACACCTGATCGTCATCGTCGCCCGCTCGCTCATGATCGAGGAAAAGGACGTGCAACTGAAATCCAGCCTCATGCTCGACCTCGACGCAGAGAGCATCGATATTTTGGACATAAAATTTGCCGTCGAACAACAGTTCGGCTTCAAGTTCCACAACGACGAGATCAGGAACTGGCTGAAAAACGCCGCGCTCGACCGCAATTTGACCGAAAAGGACATCCCGCGCCTCTTCACGGTCGGCAGTTTGGTGGAATATGTGGCGCACAAAATCGACCAAAAAAATGCGCCAAAATGACACCGTGCTCATCACCGGAGGCACCCGCGGCATCGGCAAGGCCATCGCGCTGCACCTCGGCGGGCGGGGCGTTCGCCATTTTTTCCTCAATTATGTGGAAAACGACGGGGCCGCGCTCGCAACGCAGGCCGCGCTGCTCGAAATGGGCTGCACGGCGCACCTCCTGAAATTCAACCTTGCCTTCCCGGCGGAGGTCGGGGCAATGTTCCGCGAGGCCGAAAAAAACACGGAGCGGCTCGATTTTTTCGTCCATTGCGCCGCGCTGACCGTCTTCAAGCCATTCATAAAAGTGAAACCAAACCAGTGGGACCTCACGATGAACATCAGTGC
>JANOQP010000021.1:0-4696 GCA_031414895.1 Saprospirales bacterium | reverse complement strand
GTCAACCGGACATCGACATGGACAAAAAACCGCTTGATGACCGGGTAGCCCCTTTCGTCCTCGTTGCGCAAAATGATGTCAATCGTTTTGGTGTGCTCGCCGATCTGGCCAGCCGAAAAAAACGTGAGGTCGATCGCCCGTTTTTCCCCGGCCTGAAAAGTGTCGCGCGGCCAATCGACCTCCAAACACGAACAGGCCGAGACGATTTCAATCGAGACCGGCCCATTTGCGCGGCTCACAAAAGGTGCTTTCAGCCGGGCAATGTCCCCTTCCATCAGCCGCCCAAGCTCGAAAGTGTCGCGCTCAAAGGCCAAATAGCTGGTGTCCTGAAGCCCCCCTAGATCCCCCCAAAGGAGGGACCCTTTCAGTTCGGGTAAAAAAAAAGCGGGCGGGCGCTCTGCTTGCCCGACGATTTTTGTTCGATCGTTTTCCCGGTCTTTGGGTCCACTTTCTGTTTGATCTTGATCTTGATGCTCGTCGGCCCTGCCGTGATCTTGAACTCGGTGCGGCGGTTGTTGCGGTGTTCCTCGTCGCTGCATTGCGCGCCGTTGGCGCACTGGTTCAGGATTTTCGTCTCGCCATAACCGACCGGGACGATGCGCAGATCGGCAATCCCTTTTGCGACGAGCCAGCGTTTTGCCGATTCGGCGCGGCGTTGCGACAGTTTTTGGTTGTAATTGTCGTTGCCGCGCGAGTCGGTGTGCGAGCTCAATTCGATGACCATATCGGGATATTTCACCATCAGGTCATAGAGTTGCAGCAAATCTTCCTCCGCGTCGGGCAAGATCTTGTCGTCGTTGTAATCGTAAAAAATGCTGTTCAGCCGGATCGGCTCGTCCTTCACGATCTCGATCTCGGTCTCCTTCGGCGGCGGCGGCGGCGGGATCGCGCGGAGGTTGAGCTTTTTCTCAAAATTGGTCGTCTTCTTCAACCCGACCGTGTTCACCGTCGTCGAATCCGGGTAATAACCGTCGCGGGTGGCGATGACGAGATAGCTTTTTTCCTTCGCGAGGGCAAAATCAAACTGGTTCGACGACGGGTTTTGTTTCGAATCGGACGGGTTCGCGCCCTTTCCGGTCACTTCGAGGATATTGACCGTCGCCCCGGTGAGGGCTTTTTTGGTTTTTGAATCAAAAGTGAGTGCCGTTAAATTGGCCTTGACCTGTTCAATTTCGTATGAAAAAATGTCGTCGCAGCACGTTTTGCTTTTCAGCGAATTGACCGACGGGCGGTTGGAGACAAAAAAGCCCGAAAACCCGTTCGCGTTCACCGAAAAATACTGCTCATCGACGGGCGAGTTGTAGCCTTTGCCGATGTTCGACGGCTTGCTCCAGACCGAGCCGTTCCATTGCGACTGAAAAATATCGAGCCCGCCCATGCCGGCCCAGCCGTCGGAGGAGAACCACATTTTTCCGTCCTTATAATAAGGAGAGACTTCGTCGCCGATCGTGTTCACCGCGTCGCCGAGGTTGACGGGCAGCCCGAAGGTGCTTTGGCTTTTGCGCGGCGCGTAATAGAGGTCATAACCGCCCTTTCCGCCCGGCATATTTGACGAAAAAAACAGCACGGTTTCGCCATAAAGCTCCCCGATGCTCGGGTGTTTGACGAGATAATCGCCGTTGATGCCCTGCACATCGTCCGCGCCGGCCCAGCCTTCCGATGTTTTTTCGGAATAAAACAGCTTGCTCTCGGTCATCGCGTTGCCCTTTTCGAGCAATACGCGGGTGAAATACATCGTCTTTCCGTCGGGCGAAATCGTCACGTTGCCCTGATGGTATCCCTCGCGGTTGATCTCTTGGCCGAGCGGTTTCGGGTCGCCCCATTCGCCGGGTTTTCCCTCGGAAGCTGTCATCACTTTCGCCGTGAAATCCTCCTCTTTGCCGTCCACTTTGATGATCTGTTTGGCGTTCATCGAGGTATAATAAAGCTCCCCGCCATTGAAGAGTGGGCTGCTCTCGGTCTGCGGCTTGTTCACTTTTTTGCCGAGGTTGTTGACCAAAAGGTTCTCGACATCCCTCATTTTGCGGGCAACATCGACCGATTCGACTGCTTTCCGCGCCATTTCGACCTGTTTCATGTCCGTGCCCTCGGCGATATAATCGTTGTAGGCATCCTTCGCCTCCTGATATTTCCCCTGAAAATGGAGGCATTTGGCGTACCAATATTTCAGCTCGGTGTATTCCTTGCGCTTATCGCGGCTGGTGAGGCGGAAAAACGCCTTTTCGGCGGCCTCATAATCGCGGAGGTCGTAGTCGATCTTGGCGATCTTGGCGAGGATCTGTTTGTCCTTCGTGTCGTCATAGACTTTTTTGTAAAATTCGAGGGCATCCACGATGTTGCCCTCCGTCATGTCCTCATCCGCGGCGCGGGTCATGGACTCTGGGGTACTCGTCGAGATCGGCTGCGCGGACAAAAACTGCCAGCCGAGCATCGCCATTAGGATGATTTGAAATTGGGCTTTCATATTTTTTTTATTTGTCGAAGCTGGTTTTTCAACCAACGACTTTTTTTTATGGCCGTAGTTGGCGTCCCCGCCAACGACTTTTATTTCTTGACTTTTAACCTAAAAATTTGTTGGCGGGGACGCCAACAAAGGCCGTAAAAGTTTGTTGGCGGGGACGCCAACAAAGGCCGTAACCGTCAGCCGTTCGCCGTCAGCCGTTAGTAACGTGGGCAAAGGATCTGCTGCTTGCGCACCGGCGGCTTATAAATCCGAACCATATAGGTCGCCCCAATCTCAAAACCACCGCGCCGGTTGGATTCGCTGCGCAAAGTCGAGGTGTTCACGTCATAGGCGATGCCGACTTTGAGCGCTTTGTAACGCATCCCGGCGATCAGTTCGACCGCGTCGGATAGGCGGTAACCGATGCCGCCATCGAGGTAAATTTGTTTCTTTTTGTCGAACAGATAACCCGCGACTCCCTGCAAGCCAATCTCGTTCGCGCCGCTCATTTTTTGGAAAATAAAGGCCGGCGTGAGCGTCATTTGTTTGTTCATCGCGATATTGAACTGCCCGTGGACAACCACGCGGCGGGCCAAATCCTTCAAACCGCTATTGAGCGAGGCCCTCGGTTTGGTGAGGTGAAAGACCGCAACGCCGATGTTCATGTCCATCTGTTTATTGAGTTTCGACGACAGCACGATGCCCGCGCCGTGGTCCTTGAACTTGCCCTCGTTGTTGGCCAGCGCGGTCAAATCCGGGCTGACATAACCGGGCGTGCTGGTCGCCAGCTTGTCGTAAAAACTGGCTTTGGTCTCATCGAGGCTGTACTGTTCGCCGCCAAAAGTGTAGCCGAGCGACAGCACATTGTTCCGCTTGTTGTCGAGCGCGAGGTGATAGGTCGGCCCGATGCGCATCCCGCTGTGAACGAGCGCGAGCGTCCCAGCCTTGTCCTGAAACAGGCTCAAACCGACCCCGATCCAGTCTTTTTTGCGAAATCCCTTCAAGATCGGCGCGTCCACAAAAGCCGACGGCGTGGAATATGCCCCGCTCCCGACCACCGACCGCCATTGGTCGCGATAGATGCCGCCGAAGCGCACGGAGCCCTCGAACTTGCCCGCAAGTGCGGGGTTCAGCCCCTGCGGGACCATGTAAAATTGGGTAAAGTGGATGTCCTGCGCCGCCATTTGGCCGAGGAAAAGCCCGAATCCGAGCAGTAAAAGGTTTCTGAATGTCATATATACGATCTCTGTTTGATTAAAAACCGTGCGAAATGTAGGCATAATCCAAAACCTGCGCCCTTGCCCGCTTTTTTTATTGTCGGATCTTGTTGAAAAACGACAATTCGGGGCATTTTTCAGCCCTTTCCAAAAACACCCAAAAAGGCCCGAAACCACAACCGTGCTCGGCTTTTGTGTGTCAAAAAGGACAATTTTTGGTCAAAACCCGGGTCGCTCACCAATTTTTCGGGATGGATCAGCGGGAAATCAACTGCCCGCGCGGGCAACATCCAAGCCTCGTTGGGCCTTTTCGTGAACGTCGCATCGGCCACCCCGACGCCAATGTCCTCCACCAAATTTGTGCGCGGCACGATGCCCAAACCGCCGTTTTTGGCCACCGCAAAAAACCACGGAAAGGCCCAAGAATCTATTTTCCCGGCGCGGACGGACTCGAATTTTTCCAGCAGATAACGCCGAGACAGCCGTCCTGGCAAAAACCGCCGCCACCTTTCCGACTTTTTGAATTCGTGGAGGCCCGTCATTTCCGGGTCGAAATGTTGCCAGGCCCGCGCCCACGAGGCCCATGCGCCGACGAGGCTGTAATTGGTGAAAATGTACGATTCCGCCTTTTGGTGGATTTCCGGTCGCAGCCAATTGTGCCCACTGACATGCATGACTTGCTCAAAATCAGCGTATTTCGTCAAAATTTCATCGCAAAAAGGGAAAAAGGAAGCATCCGCAAGGCAATCGTCTTCGAGGATGATGCCGCTTTTTTCGTGTTCAAAAAACCACGAAACTGCCCCCGAGACCCCGCGTTTCAGCCCAAAATTTTCGGCGCGGAAAAGCCGGAAAACCTCGCACGGCCAATCGATTTCATCAAAAATGGCGCGGGTCGCGGTGCATTTTTCGGCCTCGCCCGGTTTTTGCGGCCGCGCCCCGTCGGCATGTATATATAAACGACTGGGCCGCGCCTCGCGGATGCGGGCGAAGGTGCGGCGCGCGATCTCCGGACGGTTGAAAACGAGGAAAAGGATGG
>JANOQP010000020.1:0-9668 GCA_031414895.1 Saprospirales bacterium | reverse complement strand
GCGACGGCAATTGCCGGGTCAATATACTGGTTTTACGAAAGTCCTATTTGATAAAATTTTGCCCTAATTTTATGGCCTAAAACGGTTCTCAAAATGACTTCCTCTGCCGAGTTCACACAAAAAATCTTCAAACGGCCCGATGCGGGGTCCGCGAATATTGGAGCATCGACCCGACCAAGCAACGCATTGAACAATACCTTTTGCCCGCTTCGGGCGGCGAATATTTCCCGGCAAAGATCCACCAATCGCTCGACACGATCTCGAGCGTCGTCATAACTGGCTTTTCGATCCCGGTCGCGGCCATTTTTGACAACAAGGCCAATTTGGCAGCCATGGCAAGCCTGTTCCCGAAAAAGAAATAGCCGCCCAGACCAGTTTTTTGAACATCAAAAATTTTCACAACCAACTTTAAGATATTATGGCACAAACATCCCGTTTCCGCCCCGGTGTCCTGACCGGCGATGAAGTCTCCGAGGTTTTCGCGCACGCGAAGGCGAACCAATACGCGCTTCCTGCGGTCAATGTGATCGGCAGTTCGACGATAAATGCCGTTTTGGAGGCGGCCAAGGCGGTCAATTCGCCCGTCATCATCCAGTTTTCCAACGGCGGCGCGGCCTTCAACGCGGGCAAGGGCCTCCCCAACAAGGACCAATGGGCGGCCATCCACGGCGGCATCGCGGGCGCGCTCCATGTCCACCAAATGGCCCATGCCTACGAGGTGCCGGTCATTTTGCACACCGACCACTGCGCGAAAAACCTGCTCCCGTGGATCGACGGGCTGTTGGACGCGGGCGAAAAATTCTTCGAGCGCACGGGCGGCGCACTTTACAGCTCGCACATGCTCGATTTGAGCGAGGAGCCGATCCACGAGAACATCGAAATTTGCGCAAAATATTTCGAGCGCATGGAAAAACTCGGCATGACCCTCGAGATCGAGCTCGGCGTGACGGGCGGCGAAGAGGACGGCGTGGACAATTCCGACATCGACTCCGCAAAACTTTATACCCAGCCCTCGGAGGTCGCGTATGCCTATGAAATGTTGAAAAAAATCAGCCCGCGCTTCACGGTCGCAGCCGCTTTTGGCAATGTCCACGGCGTTTATAAGCCCGGAAATGTCAAGTTGCAGCCCGTAATCTTGAAGAATTCGCAGGATTTCATCAGCAAAAAATACGGCCTTGCCGATGCCAAGCCCGTCGATTTCGTCTTCCACGGTGGCTCCGGCTCGACCCGCGAAGAGATCCGCGAGGCGTTGAGCTACGGCGCGATCAAAATGAACATCGACACCGATATGCAATGGGCCTATTGGGACGGCGTGAAGAATTATTATGAGTCGAAAAAGGACTTTTTGCAGGGCCAAATCGGCAACCCAGACGGCGACGACAAGCCGAACAAGAAATTTTACGACCCCCGTGTGTGGGTCAGAAAGGCAGAGGATTCCTTCGTCGCGCGGTTGAAAGATGCATTCACCGACCTGAACTGCATGAACCGGAACGCGGTGGATTGATTGCCCGTTCGCAGTTTTCATAAAAAATGGCCGCCCGGCGAAAACTCGGAGCGGCCATTTTTTGGCTTTTGACTTTTGACTTTTTTGATGAAAAACAACAAAACGGCCGCTGGGCTTGCCCTGGTTTTCGTCTGCCTCGTTTGGGGCAGCACTTTTTTGGCGGTGAAAGTGGCGTCGCTGCAATTTGGCCCGTTCCGCCTCGCCGTTTTTCGGCAGATTCCGGCGGCGGCAATGCTCTTTTTTTGGGCCTTTGTCATCCAAAAACAGGTTTTCCCCAGCCAAAAGCACATCCTTCGCCAGCTTTTTGTCGGCTTCCTCACCATCGGCTGTTGGAACGGGATGGTCAATTGGTCGCTCCTCACTTTGCCCATCGGCCTCGTCTCGCTGATTGCGTCGCTGGTCCCAGCGGTCATCGCGCTGCTTTCCCATTTTTGGTCGAAAACGGAGCGGCTCACCCCCACCCGATGGCTCGGCATCGCGCTCGGTTTTGCCGGTTTGGGCATCATTTTCAACGACGGTTGGCTCGAAATGGCCCGCCCAGAATACCTCACGGGCATTTTTTTGACCCTCGGCGCAGTCCTCCTTTGGGCCTTCGGGACCATTTATGCAAAGCGTTTTTCGTCCGAAAACTCGTCGCCCGTCATGGATTCGGGGCTGCAACTTTTGTCGGGTGGCATGACGATGTTTGTCGCCAGCATTTTTTACGACTTTTTTAAACCGTTGGAAATCAATCAGTTGGGTTGGGTTTCGCTCGCGTACGTCATTGTTTTCGGCTCGGTGCTGGCCATGACGGCCTATCTTTTCGCGCTCAAAAACCTGCCCGCCACCATCGCCTCGATCTACACCTATATCAACCCGATCATCGCCATTTTGCTCGGCGTGGTCTATTTGGGCGAAAAAATGGACGGCCCGATTCTGCTCGGCATGGCCGTGACGCTCGGCGGCGTTTATTTGGTCAATAAAAAAAGTTGATCGGCAAAAAAAAAGCCGGGTTCCAGCCATCTGGACCCGGCTCAAAACATGCCATGAAAAATTTCATGCGGCTCGAAAGCCTATTTTTTCGGAGGATAATGTGGGGGTGACTTTAAGTCACCCCCTCATTATACCCTAAATTTTTGCCATTTATTCTTCCTCGGCCTTCATATTGAAATCGGCCATCATCTTCCCATATTGCTTTTGCATCGTGCCGTAATCCGCTGTAAAGCTATTTATAGTTTCGCCAATATTTGTCATAGCCGAAGAAAAATTTCCAAATTCCGGTTTTGCCACCTCCGTTTTGAGGTTTCCAGCGGAATAATCGTTCATCATCACCGTCAGGCGGATCTTCATGTCGTTGAGTTGCGCGTTGACCGCCGCGTGCTGGCCGCCAAGCTCCTCGAAGTTTTCCACGAAGGCCGAAAAACCCGCGCTCGTGTCCGTTTTCATCGCCATCGGTGCGGCCTCGACCACAGCGCGGAACTTCGAGAGGTTCTCCCCGACCGTTGCCGTTTGTCCGATCAGGTCTTCGAGCTGCGCCGCAGAGCTGGTCATATCGCCCAAAAGCGACTGGTCAACATTGGAATTGCAGGAAAAAAGGAGCAAAAAAAGGCCGAATCCAACGGCAAAGGGGCGAAAATCCATGTTCGGGAAATTTTTGGCGACAAAAACTGTCGGCTGCAAAAATAGCGGGCCATCGAATTTTCAACCATTTTTTGAAAAAAAACCTCGGTTCACGCCCAAAAAATGCCCCCCCATCTACTTTTGCCGACATGAAAAACGTGTCCCTCACTTTCCTTTTGACAGGCTCGAACCTCGGCGACCGCGCCGAAAACCTGCGCCTCGCGGCCCGCGAGATTGAGCGCGAGATCGGTAAAATCCGCCTCGCGTCGTCCTTTTACGAGACCGAACCGTGGGGGCTTGCTGAACAGGACTGGTTTTTCAACCAGGCCCTCGGCGTGGAAACGCATTTGCAGCCTGCCCAAATTTTATCAAAAATAAAGTCCATCGAGGCCACTTTGGGCCGCGAAAATGCCGTCCGCAACGGCCCTCGCCTCATCGATATCGACCTTCTTTTTTTCGGCGAATCGGTCATCGACGAACCCGGCCTCCAAGTGCCGCACCCGGAGATCCAAAACCGCAATTTCGTCCTCGTCCCGATGATGGAGATCGCGCCCGAACTGCGCCACCCCACCCTCAACGAGTACATCGATGAACTTTATATGGCCTCCGCCGACCCCCTTGAAGTTATTTTGAGCGATGAAAAACCCTGAAAACCCTTGCCCGCCGGATGGAAGGGCGCCGTTCCCGCACCAATTTATGGCCATCGAGGGCAATATCGGCGCCGGGAAGACCACGCTTTGCAATATGATGGCCGGGCAGTTTGGCAGCCGGCTGCTGCTCGAACAGTTCACCGACAACCCGTTTTTGCCCTTTTTTTATGAAAATCAGGAGCGGTACGGCTTCCCGGTCGAGCTGTTTTTCATGACCGAGCGGCACAAACAGTTGCAGGAACATTTTGCACAGCCCGACCTTTTCCAGCAAACAACCATCGCCGACTATTTTTTTGTAAAGACCCTGCTCTTCGCGAAAAACAATTTGAACGTCGAGGAATACCGCCTTTTTCAGCGGCTTTGGCAGGTTTTGAATCAAACCTTTCCACGCCCGGACGTACTTTTCTACCTCCACCGCCCGGTCGAAATCTTGATGAAACAAATAGAAAAACGGGGCCGCGACTATGAAAAAAACATCAGCGCGGAATATTTAACGGAGATACAAAACGCCTATTTCGACTATTTCAAATCAGAGGTAAATGTCCCTATCGTGGTCATTGACCTGAAAGATGCGAACTATATAGAAAATGATGTTTTTTACAGAAGGCTGTTGGCTATTTTTGGAAAAAACTACCCGAACGGGACGACGTTTTTGACTGTTTAAAAAATCAATTTTTTACCGCCCGCAAAACCGTCGGCGCATCCCCTTTTTCCCCATAAATTTCGATAAAATAAATCCCCGCGCCCAGCCCGGCGAGCGTCGTTTTTTCCGAAAAAACAAATTCGCGGACAGCCTGCCCAAGCGCATTTCTAACGGTCGCGCGTTCCCAATTTTCCGTGCCCGAAATGGTAAAATCGCCCGTCGTCGGGTTCGGGAAAAGTTGGGGGGCTTGGCCTTCCGCGTTTTCCAAACGCGCCGTGCGGACGGGCGAAAACTGCGTTTTTCCGTCAAGGTCGACCATCCGGAGGCGGTATTGATAGGTTTTCCCAAATTCCACCAAACGGTCGGGATAGCTGTATTTTTGGGCAAATTGCCCGCCGTTCGCGCCCAAAAAAGCGATTTTTTGAAAGTTTCCGCTCAAATCGTCCGAGCGTTCGAGGTCAAAACCGCGCAGGTTGAACTCGTTTTCGGTCGCCCAAGTTAGGTTGATCCGGCGGTTGCCCGGCCATGCCTCGAACGCCGTGAGGTCGAGCGGCAGGCTTGCGTTGAGCGGCACGAGGCAGGTCGTGTTGTTCGCGGTCGCGCAAAGGATGTTCGTTTCGGAATGTTCATAAACGATCGTCCGCTCCAAAATATCGTCGTAAAACCAGACAAAACCGGACGATTGCGCAGGCACCAAAATATTGAACTGCACACGGGCGACCGTCGTGCCGGACGTGGCGATGGTCAGCCCGCTGCCCGGGACATTCAGGACGATATTGAGCGAGGCGAGGCCCGTGGACGGCACGGTGACGGTCGGGGCGGCATAATTGATGGGCAAATTGTGCGTCAGCAAAACGGGCGAACCAAGCCCCGTCGTGTTGAAATTCCATTGGATATTGCTCGAACCGAGGCCAAACGGGACGCTGCCGGAGACCACGATATCGGCCTCGAATTTCGTCCCGCCGTTCGTGATCGACTGGTTGACAAACGCGAGGCAGAAGCGCGGAACGCCGCCCGCGCCGTTGCACTGGGCGAATATGGTTTTGGTTTGAAGGAGCAAAAAGGCGATAAAAAGGACGTTTTTCATTATAAAAAAGGTAAAAGGGTTGAAAAATTTGGCCACAAATGGAGCAAATTGCACAAATGGCGGATCTTGAAATTTGGGCGATCCGTGCAATTTTTGACGACAAATCAAAGCTGCTGCACCCGCGAATTGTTGGGCCGCCAATGCGCGTTCAGGTCCACGGCATTGACAAAACCGCTCAAATTGAAGTCCGCGTTCGAGGTCGAATAATTGAAGGTTTGGCCGTTTTGCAACCGCCAATGCGCGTTGAGATCCACGGCGTTGATATTGCCGTTGCCGTTCGCATCGCCCGACCACATGGCGTATTTTCCGGAGATGTTTTTCAGGGCCTCTGTGCCGAAAGTGGGCAGTTCGCCGTCGGCGAAATTCAAAAAAGCGGCAAAATTGTTCAGCGGCAAAGCCGTCAAACTGCGAAAGCCAAGGTGGTTGCGGTGCCTGACGGCGACGAAATAGTTGTCCGCCGCCACGCCGCTGAAAAAAACGGGCGAGCGGCCGTCCATATCGACGATTTGACCGTCGCGCTGGATCAATGCGGATCGAAAATGCAGGACGGTCGCGGGCGCATTTTTGTCGCGAAGCTCCACAATCACCCAATCGACGATGGCGTTTTGGCCCGTCGCGGCTAAAATGTCGGCGGTCGTCGTCCGTCCATCGCCATACGGGGAGGTGGTCGGGAGGAGGTTTCCGGCCCGCAGATTGTCGGCCATCAGGCCGGTAGCGGTCGAAAATGGCCCCTGCAAAAACACTTTTGGCGACAGCCGCACCCCGCTCGGCGGCGCGACGGGCGGGCAGAGCGCGATATGGTCCATCAAGGTTTGGTGCTTCGGGCGGTCGTTCCAAGGCGCGGGGTCGTCGGTATCGTGCAGGTGGCCCCACGACCCGTAGATGCTCTCGTGCGGCCCGACCATCACGAAGGCCATCGGCATTTCGGAGCCGAGGCGGCGGAGGCTGTCGAGCGCACGGTCGTAAAGCGTGTACATATCCGGGTGGACCTGCGCGTCGTACATCGCCTGGATATATGGCGGCACGCCAAAATCGGTGAAATGCTGGCCGCCCTCATAATTGATGACCTTTTTGTTGAACATTTTGGCCGACCGATAGATCATTTGCCAGCTTGGGTAAAAACCCAAAAACGTATTCGTCGCATTTTGCAGGACATCGGCGACGGTCGCGGACGCGCCAAGCGCCTGCAAATTGGGGTTGCCGGAGGCCGAATGGTTGAGCCCAAAATACCACGACGGCGAGATCGCATCGTACAGATCGGGGTCGGCATGGCTCAAAATTTCCTCCGAAACAAAATCGTAGCCGTTTTGCGTCCCCAAGACCCGGACGACGCGCCCGTTTTCCGCGCCCCATGCGGCATGCCAAATTTGGAAGGCATTTTGGGCGCGCATGACGTATTTTCGGACGTAGGAAAGGTTGTTCGGGCCGTTTTGGTCTACCCAAAGCGCCTGCTCAAAGATCCAGTTCCAGGTTTCGTTGCTGTATTCGAGATAGACTTTTAGGCCGGGGTTGAGGCCGTCTCGGAACAGTTCGGCCATTTTTTGGATATAATCTTCGCTCGCCATGTGCGGGACGCAGACCCAAATGTCCTTGTTCAAGGTGTTCGCGAGCTGGATGATATGCTCGTAGGCGATGCCGCCGTTGGGCGAAGCGGCCTGTGTGTACCAATTTGGCAGCGTCCGGTTGGCCCATTCTACGTTGTCGTTGCCGTTCGTGGCCATGAAATCCATCATGCGGAGGCTGGTGAAAAGGCTGCATTTTTCCAAAAAAGACTGCCGAAAAGGCTGGATTTGATAACTTCCGAGGTCCGAAATGGCCACGACGCGGATATTCCGCACATGGTTCCCCGACTGGGAAAAGGTCATGTTGAAAAAAATATTGTCGGCCACCGTCGCCGTAAAATCGATCTGCCCCGGCGCGCTGTTTTGGATGCTCACCGGCCCCTGCATGACGAGCGTCCCGGTGCCGTCGTACAAAAGCCGCATCGGCACGCCGACCGGGATATGGCCCGATGCGGACATCACGCCGCGCACATTTCGCAGCCCGGTGGGCGAAGAAAACGGGATGACCGTCGGGTAACCGTTCTCGTCGAGCGGGATCTGCGAATATTGGTTCGAGTTCCAGGTGTTGAAATCGAGCGGGTCGTAGGTGATCCAGCGGTCGGCGTCGCGGTAAAAATTCTTGAAAACCCGCTGCGGGGTCCAATAGGCCAGCCCTTCGAGGCCCGTCCCGATCTTCATCGCGCAAGGGTTTGGCGACCAGCCCGCGCAAGTTTGGCTGTCCACGGCGACGGTCAGCGCGAACGTGTCGCGGCAGCCGTTGGCCCCGGCGGCGGTCAGCGAATAAAGCCCCGTCGACAGGTTTTGGTATAGGTTGGGATTGCCCGGCGCGGGCGGCACGGTGGCGTTCATCGCGTTGCGCAAAATCAGGGCCGCGCCCGGCGGATTGGCCACTTCGACCCGTCCGGTTGCCGCCGTGCAGGTCGCCAATTGGATGCCGCCGAGGCGCAAAAGACAGGAAAATGTATTGTTTTCGTCCAAAATCGTGATCGGCAACACGATGGAATGCGAGAGGCCGAGGTTGTCGGTGACCGTCAATTGGACGTTCAAAATACCGACGTCGTTATATATATGTGTGACCGTTTGCCCCGTCCCGTTGGCCGAGCCGTCGCCAAAGTTCCACGAATAATTGGCGATGGAGCCGTCCGGGTCGGTCGAGGCCGTGGCATCGAGCGTGACCGAAAGCGGCGCATTTCCAGTTGCCGGGGTCATCGAAAACGCGGCGATCGGGGGCAAATTGACCATCACCGACGGATCGGGCGTGGCGCAGGCCCACGAAACGGCCATCCTGATCTCGTCCGTTTCGCCCGACGCGGGGTTGTCGCCCATGTACGACGCGACGCTGCGGATCTCGATGGGCGTGGCGGCAGTTTGGGTCATCGTGGGCGAGGCGGGCATCGAATTGCCGATGCTCGACGGGTTCACATAAAGTGAAATTCCGGTCGTCGTGGCATTGAAATCGAGCCGGATGACAAAAAAAACGGTCTCGTTCACCGCGACCGGGATGGCCGTCGGGTAAAAATTGTTGCGCACCTGCAAGGTCCAGCGGCGTTGCCCGCCGACGTTCGAGTTTGTGCCGAAATAGCCGAAGGCCACCTCGTTGGACGTGCAGCCCGTGCACCACGAGAGGTTTTGGTCGTGCCAATCGAGCCAGATTTCCTCGTCGTTGTCCTCTTTTTTGCGCAACAGGCCGGAGACGAAAAGGGTCGTCCCGGCCAGCCCGATCGTGTTGTTGGCCGTCAAATAATCTTCGAACGGGCCGCCCGTCGCCGTGTTGAGCCGCCGCCCGGCCGTCAAATATTGATAGCCGCCAGAGGCATAATTGCCCGACGTCTGGAGGTTCAAAAAGTTCATCGGCAGCCCCGACGCGGACTGGAATCCGGGGACGGTCACGTTGCCGTTTTGGACGTTCCACGGGCTTTCCCAGCCCGTCCCGCCCTGTTGCCCGTTGAGCGGCGCGTTGGCGGGGTAACTGAAAGATTCGTAGGCGAGGTAATTGCAGGTTTGGCCAAGAACATGGGCCACGCCAAGCGCGAAAAAGAGCGGAAGGAGCGCGAGTTTTTTCATCGGTCAAGATAAAATTGAGGTGTTTTAACGATAAGGTCGGCGGAAGGTTGGGGCGTTTTTGTAAAAAAGGGTTCGGGCGCAATGATACGGTCGTCGTCGGTTTTGATGCTCCAAAATGGGAATTGGATAAAAAATCACAAAATTTTCATCTTTGCAGGCCGCAAATTGACCTGGAAAAGCAAAAAAACAACTCAATCATGGATAGCGAACTGACCATCAATTACCCCGATTGGCTTGCCGATTGGAAAAAACGCATCCAATCAACCCAGATCAAGGCCGCGCTCCATGTCAGCCGCGAACTGCTTTTGTTGTATTGGGAACTGGGCCGCGATATTCATGCCCAACAATCGGAAAGCGCATGGGGCGAGGGGCTGATACCCCGTTTTGCCAAAGATTTGAAGGCGGCTTTCCCGCACTTGACGGGCTTTTCAACCCGAAACCTATTTTATGTTCGTAAATGGCATTTGTTTTATCGGGAGCGATTTGAAATTGTGCCACAACTTGCGGCACAATTAAGAAATGATGCACAAACCATTGATAATGAATTAGTTACAACTTT
>JANOQP010000019.1:0-10959 GCA_031414895.1 Saprospirales bacterium | reverse complement strand
GGTGGAAAAGGGGGACCAGAGCCAGTTCACCCGCGACGCGATCAACGTCACCAGGTGGCAGGGCGGCCCGGTCGGGGGTGCGGTAAAATATTTTTGGGGCATCATCGAGCGGTTCGAGCCGCCGTTGGCCGGGGCGCATTTTGGCAGGTTGTGGCTGCTTTGCAAACAAAATTTTGAGGTTTGTTTGGCCGAGGGCCAATGGGAAAAACTCGGCACCTTGGCGTTGCCGACCCTGCAATCCGTCCGCCTGACCGTGGAGGCCGGGCCGGATTTACGAAGCCCGCACGCGATGCGCGCACTGTCCCTGCCCCTCGTCGGTGCGGTCATCCGCGAGGTGGTCGAGCAGGTGCACATCATCGGGCCGTCCATGAACGGGGAGGTCTCAAATGGTCGCCTTGCCGCCGATGTCCAAGTGGCCATACCGGGCGGGATCGTGGGCTTTCAGGCCTTTTTTTCGCTCATTGAAAACGTGTTGCGCAATACCGCGAAACACAATTGGGTGCGCCTCCCAAAAGCGTTCCGGGCCGGTCGGAACATGGAGGTCAAGATCGAAATTGAAAACGCGCTCGACCCCTATTTTTTTGCCTGCAAGATTTGGACCACCGTGAGCGACCTCCGGACGGTCAATAGCGTGCCGGGCGCCGACCGGCTTCCCGGATTTGCCCTCGACGACCCGAAGGCGCTCCACAACCGGCTCAACGGTTTCCTGCGCGAACGGATCCTCGACAAAAACTGGAACCTCCGCCGCGAAAACCTCGGGATGTCGGAAATGAAGATCTGCGCCGCGTTCCTCGCCATGGCCGACTGGCTGCGGGACAGCTCGGTACTTGACGGAGAAAATGTCCTTATCGAGGACGGCGAAAAAAAGCACGAACATATCAAAGGTTACCTCCGTGCCGCGCCCGTTTTCGAGAGCGAGGGGGGCGAGCTGGTCCCCCGGTTGGGCTATCGGTTCAAGTTGCCAAAACCAAAAGAACTGTTGCTCGTCACAGACCGTGCCGGCACCCACGGTTGCCCAATGTTCGGTCCCGACGATGAATCCCGGAACACGTTCGAGGTCACCTGCACTGGGCATAAATTGGCGGCTGAATGGCAGGAAAAAGGAATGTTGAACTATGAGTTCTGTGTTTTTTTTGAGGATGAAACCGCCCCGGCAAACGGTTTTGCCAGTCGGGTGCTCAACTTGCTCGATTCTTTGAGCAGCATCCCGGACGATGTCAGCATGCTCTTTGAACAACCGGGCGACATCGCGGTGGGCAACGGGCAGACCAGCATCGGACGGCAATGGGAGGCCATTTTGCAGGAGATCGAGGAGCTGCCCTATCGGTTGTTTGTGGTCTATAAGGACAGCCGGCTCACCGAACCGTGGTACGACAATGTGGAAAACGTGCTGCGCAAACCATGGTGGCTGTGCTTCCTGCACGATACCCGCGAACTTGCTCGGCTCGATGTGCACAAATACCGCATTTTCCGTTTTTTGAAAAGCCGCATCTTCTTTATTTCGGAGCAGGATTTCGGCGAAATGGCCAATAACGGCCTCCCCGGCGTGCCAAACCTTTCCAGGGTCGAGGTCCTCAAACTTCGGCTCTACGACACCTGGCTGACCCTGTTCGAATCGGAAACATTGCTCTATGAGCTCAAGATCAGGGCAGAAAGTTATCCAGACCGCAACCCGGAGGATGGTGAACTAATCACCACGCTCCCGCCAGCATTGCAACCCTTTGGACAAAAAACGGGCGAGGAAGAAATCGAAGGCGACTTCAACCGAAGGTTCATCAACGAAGGCTTGCGGGTGAACAAAAAGCCAGTCCCCAAAATGCCAGACCCGATCCCGGGAAGGGTCATCCAATATTACCGGCATGAATTTTTTGGAAAGGGCCTCAACGACCCAACCCCAAAATTGTACAGTGAATCGCTCAGCGGCGACAAGTCCTCGTTTGCCCTTTTTAGCAACCCGGCCAAACAAGGGACCTACAATAGGTTCAAGTTCATTTTCCAACTCTTTGAAACGGCTTATCAAACAGCCCTTATCCTCGATGAGCGGCTGCTCGGGTTCGTGAAAAAGAAACAGGCCGAGCACGTCGCCGCACCCACCACGATGGAGTCGCCCATGGAAAAATGGCAGAGCCTCAATTTGGTCGTCCCGCTTTACTGTGCAAACGGGCCGATCGTTTTTTTTGAACGAGCGGCCACCGAAAGCGAGCTGGCAGCGGTTGCCTTGGGCCATTCGGAGGAAAAATCAATTTCGATCGGCAAGGCCACCATCAAGTTCCTATTGCCCTGGTTCACCGCAAAGGTGCCGTCGTCGGCCATGCACATCAGCACCGTCATCATCCACCAGACCTTTTTGGAGGACATGGCCCAAGACCTGGTCTCGCAGGGCACCTTGCAGGACTGCGTGGCCGAATTTGTCCGCCAATTAAAGGTCACCATTGGCATCCCCTGCGCAATCATCACCTCTGGCCGCGGCGGCAGTGGCCAACGCACCTCTAAACTGGCAAAATACCAACCTTTTTCGAGCATCTCCAACCCTTTGCTCCGGCCAAATCCCGACCGCATCTTGTTCACACAAGTTATTTTCAATAGCCAAAACAAACATTTTTGACCATGGAGGAACTGAACAACACTTGTTTTGTCGTCGTCACCAAGATCAACACCGGCGACAACCGCCCCGGCAACCTCGACGGTTGGAACGCGCTCCCTGCCGGGCCATCGCTCATCGAGGGCAAGCTCGTGGTTGCCAAGCCCCCGGACGAGGGCATTGCATTTAGGCAAATGAAGGGGCATGAAAAAAAGCTCATCCTCTTGCACGGGCAAAGTTTGGCCCCATGGGGGAACACCCAACGAAGGGCATTTTGGGCCGCGCCCCAGGGGTCAAAGGGGGCAACCTTTGCTGGTTTTTCCATGTCGGTGGCGGCTCCGAACTGTCCATTGAAACCTACAATGAGCTCTTGCGACACCTGTTCAGCAGCCTCAACAGGTTGCACCCCGCGGACGGTTGGAAGGATATGAAAGTGTTCATGTACTCCAACCTTCTCGGCCTGCCCGTGCCGTTCACCGACCAACAATTGCGGGAAGAGGCCGACATCCACCAGCTTTTGGAGAACCTTTCCAAGTTTTGGTTGCAAGGGGGCCACGAGGGCAAAATGACCAGCCTGCACACTATCGAGCTCGACCTTTGGGGCAACAACCAGACTTTTTTGGAATGGTCGGTGGAATGCCCCGCCAAAATTTTGAACATTTTTGAACCCAACCATAAAACGCACCCATGATCCAATTGAAGCTTGGTGTGCTCAAAAGCACCGAGGATACGCTTGAAGTGGAGCCGCAGTCCATTGAAACGCCCAGCGACAATTTCCCGCCCATGGTCAGGGAATGGTTGACCGGCAGCGGTGATATCGAGCTCGTCGAGGGGGGCGAAAAGAAATTCGATGCATGGCTCGTTTTCCTTCCCGTCCAATTGTTGAGGTGGCAACCATCCGGCGGGCGGTTGCAGCCCCGTCAATTGGGGCGGGGCACTTTTTGGTACAACCAAAAAAAGGACAGCTCGGATTTGTGGAAAAAGTACATTTCCGATCAAGCAATGCCCAAGCCGATGCTCTTTATCGGCCTGCTCGACACCGCCCCCGGCCCGGATGTGCAGGAGGCCCGATTGCCCATTGGCCCCGACGGTGCCCTGCCCGTTTTGCCCAATGTTGCCCCCGGCCCGGGTTCAATCGAGGCCCTCGCGCGGTTCCTTCGGGAATGCATCGATCCGAGGCTGCGTTTTTTCGATTCCTGCATTTGGTTTCAGTACGCGCCGCTCCCCCAATTGGCCGAGCAGCTGCCCCTTTTTTTGGCATCGGTCAAAAACAACGAGAAGGTGTTTTCGTGGGTCGTCGCGCAGGAGTTCCGCGAGTTTCAGGTCCGGTTGTTCAACCAGTCGTTCATCCACCGGTTCAGCGAATCGCGCCCCGGTCAGCACGGCGGGTCTGTCACGCCGTTCGGGTTCCATTCGGAGGCGGCACTTTTGGCCAAGGCCCAAAAGGTGAACCTTCCATGGCTCATGGGGCTGAAATGGCGGCTGATGCTCATCGACGATTTTGCCAACAAGCCGATGACCACAAGGAATGGCGGCGATGGCATGCCCTCGAAAGGGGCGCACATCAAAGATTTGTTGGAACGATCGGGCCTTTTCCGCGTGTCCATTTTTGACGAAAACGGGCTTTTGGTGGCGACGGGCCAGCCCCCATCAACGGATGGCCATTGCCTTCCCGAACTTGAGGTATATGCCGCCCCCAATTTTGAGGTTGCCTTCGAACTGCTCGCCAAGTCAGCGGAAAAATCGTTCGACGGTTTTTTGCTTGACTACCTTTTTATCGAGGAGGAAGCTGGGAAGTCGCCGCGAAAGGAGTTCGCAGAGGCATTTTTGAAACGTTGGCTGACCGAAACCGGGGACCGTTGGGTGGGGAAGGGAGATGATCGGTTGCAGACCGGTGCGCTGCGAAAGGCCCGCATCCTGCCCATTTCTGTTTATCAAAACGCCCTGACGGACAAATTGCGGGAGCTGGGCATCGGGCTGAACCACAAATTTTGGTCTTTTTCGAGCGGCGCCGACCCGGTCAGCACGCCGGGGCTTTTTTGCCACGAACTGACGGCCATGCTCCGCCAACAGGTGGACGAAATGACCAATGGCAAGGGCGGCGCGCCCGTTTCGCGGCTTTTGCACCTTTTTGGCCAGCTCGACGGCGTTCATGCGGGCAATGTGAAAACTTGGGCCACCAAGACCCTGCCGAAATGGTTCGACCTCAACCAGACCTATCAACGCCTTTATCAGTTCCGGGAACGGAGCCCTTTTGCGATGACAGTGGCCGAGCGGTATTATTTCGGCACTTCACCAAGGGCACTCAATGACCTGCAATATTTGGTGTGGATGTTGGCCTTCGACTCACGGGAGGAGCACCCAAAAATGGACCGGGCAGCGGCCAAGCTCAACCGCGATTTTAGGGAACTGTTCGAGCACCCCCAGATCCAGCCTGCCTGGAAAAGCATTCAAAATTATATCGCCTCACTCAAAAATTGAAAAGGCCATGAGCGCGAACCACTATGATTTCTTCGAGCCAGATGAACTGGCCTCTGCCGACTCGCGTTTTTTTCGGTACACCCGTATCGAAAGGGACGGTCAAAGCCCCGTCCTCCTTCAGTGGGCATCCGATGAGATCTTGTTTGTCCATGAATCGGACGACGGGGAGATGGGCCTTTTTGCCCTTTCCCTCCGCAGCGGCAATGCCGAAACCGTCAGACGGGCGTTCACGCACTCGTTGCCCGACGAGCTCCAACACGGTTTTTTTGAACGGCACAACCCCTATTTTGCCTATTTTGACAATTGCCCATCAGAAAACCAGTCCGCGACCATCGGCCATGTCCTGCTCGATTTTTTGTTTGACCTTCAACAAAATGACAGGTTCAGGTCGGTTTCCGGCCTACGGGAAAAGGTGGAGGTTTTGGGCGCGGATTTTTTGATGGGCTCGCTGATGAGGCGTTGCCTCTATTTTTTTCAGCGGGAAAATTTTCAAAAAGCGGCCGCCGATCTGGCGTTTTCCGAGGGCCTCGGCAACCTTGAACGGGTGAGGGCCGAAAAACTTTGGGTGGCCGAACAGGATTGGCTTGCAATGATCATGTCGCCACAGGCCACGCAGTTCCATGCCTCTGGCGGATGGTTTGGACATGCCGATGGTGAATTGAATGCAGTCCTTTTTGATGACCCTGTGCGGGCACTTGTGGGGGAATCGGCACCTATCTTACCCGGCATGATATGGAATTTTCACCCCTATCCTTACAAATTGAAATGCTGGGCACGGTCTTTTTTGAACAAAACAGCGCGCCCGGAACGGCCCGCCAAAAAATTTGAGCGGTTCCGGTGGCTCCGCCTGCTTCTGTTCACCTATCAAAAAGCGGGGCCCTCCGCGGTAAGCAATCAAAGGACCGCGTATTTCAAGTTTCAAATAGAGGAGGGGCGCGATAAGGTCATTGCCTTCCTGTTGCACAGGTTCTCCTTTTTCCGTGCGTACAGGTTCTTCAATTTTGCGCACCCGTTGTTTTCCGTGATTTTGATCGGGGCCTATTTATTGGTACTGTGGGTTGTACTTGGACTGTTCGAGACAGGTGGCTTTTGGACAGGTGTACGGTTTTTTGCGGTGTTCACGGTGGGCTATTGTGCGTTATTCCTCCCGGCCTTCCTGATTTCCCTTTTTATGCTTTCGAGCCAGTACATCCGGCTATTTGGCCGGATAAAAACCAGGTTGCCGCTCCATTTCCACCAAGGGCTTGCCATGCCGGGCATGGTCATGGCGATCATTGCCAGTTGGCTCGGGTTTATCCCCCTGTCGGAGGAGGCTTGGATGCTGAACCTGAACATCGATGATTTTTATTTCGCCATGATCTTGTTCGTGCTGTTCATTTTTGCGCTCGTGCTCACCTATCACGCGGTGCATAGGGCCGTGCCCTTTATCCGGGCCAGGCGGGCGGTCTTGACGAGCCTCGGAATCATTGTGGTGTCCATTTCCTTTTCGTTGGGCATCGGGATCGTTTGCATGGATGCCGGACGGGAGAACATTTTTTCGGAGCCCGCCAAGTTTTTGCCCAAGGAACGGGGAAGTGTGCGGGTCGAAAGGTTCACGGCGCTCATGGACAGCTTTGAACATCGCTCGATGGCCCATTTGGAGGCAGATTGGGAATCCAGGTCGTGCCACGTCATGGAGGATTGGGTGCGATTTAGGCATGAACAGTTTGCCCGATTGTCCGAAAAAACGGAAAGCGATTTCTGCGACGCGCTCCAGATTGACCCGCAAATGCCGCAACCGGAACTGGACAAGTGGCATGCAAAAATGGAGGTCGCACTCGCCGGGGACATGAAGGCCAACCGCGTCAAAAGGGATTCCCTGATCAGGCTATTGATCGACGGCGCCCATCACAGCGAATGCCGGGTGCTTTGGGTCGTCCCGATGCCCCATTTTTCCTATTGGCAGTTCAGGCGGCTTTTTTTGTGCAACAATGGGCAGGACCGGTATGTCTACCTTTTCCCCCGGCTGCTCTTCATCCATGCCTTCATCGCGTTTTTCATCGGGTTCATTGTCGAATTGGCCATCAAATCGAAGTCGGGAAAGGAATCCCCGGTCTGAATTTGTCCCCGGTTGGCACGCCCCAAAAAAATGTCGATGGCAATGGCAGCAGTTTGAACGCTATGGGCGGCCCTCGATCCGCCTTTTCGCCGTATCCTTGCCCTGCCCAAAACCATCAATCCCGACAGGCCCTTAACCAATTACTACTTTCTCAATTATGAAAATGAGCCTTTCTCTTACCGCCATCCTCCTTGCCGCTTTTTTGAAATCCTTCGGCCAGATCACCGTTACGGCCGCCGCATTTCCCAACGCCGGCGATACGGTCCTTTACTCGGTCGATACGCTGTCGAACATCGTGCCTGGGCCGCCGGGCAGCAACCAAAACTGGGATTTCTCCGGCCTCAACCCTGTTTTTGACCGTGAATCCATTTATCGACCCGCTGCGGACGGCCAAAACTCGGCCAGCTTCTCGAACGCCGAACTGGTCGTCATTTCGCAGGCCAACGAGACGTATTACAACACAACGCCCACCCGTTTCGAGAACGTCGGCTACACCGGGAGCGGCCCGGCCAACCTGCCGCTCAACCTCAAGTTTGCCCCGCCCGTCGCCGAACGGCGCGCCCCGCTGACCTTTGCCGGGTTCCCGAACCTCGAAACGACGAACCTTTCGCTCGCCTTTTCGCTCGCCGCAATCCCGGACTCGATCATCCCGAACATCCCCGGTTTTGATTCCCTCCGGATAAAAATCCAGTTCAGCCGGCTCGATTTTGTCGACGCATGGGGGAGCCTCAAGCTGCCCGCTTTCACGCAGGCAGTGCTGCGCGAAAAACGCTTCCAGACGACCGACACGAAGATTGAGTTTCACAGCAGTTTCCTCGGTTGGGTGACGCTGCCCATCGCGATCCCCGGTGCGGGCCTCGACACGACAATCAGCTACAATTATTTTTCGGAAAACGACAAAGAGCCGGTCGCCATCGTCACGATGAACAACGACGAAACAGCGGCAACCTCCATCCGCTACAAACGCTCGAAAACCG
This sequence comes from Saprospirales bacterium, assembly GCA_031414895.1. GTDB lineage: Bacteria > Bacteroidota > Bacteroidia > Chitinophagales > Saprospiraceae > JANOQP01. The sequence goes on along the minus strand of JANOQP010000019.1, from coordinate 2,822 downwards.
TCTCGGCCATCGAAGGCGCGTTCGAATCGGCCCGCGCGACGGTGCAGGCATACCCAAACCCGGCGGTCGAGTACACCGTTTTTCATTGCTCGAACGTGCCGGACGGACGCTATGTCCTCAAACTTTACAACGTGATTGGCGCGGTCGTCTGGCGGCAGGAACACCAAATCAACAGCAACAAAAGCATCCGCCTCGACCTCAACAATTTCAAAAAAGGCACCTATTTGTACAGCCTTTCCGATATGAAAGGGAATATTTTGGCCACCAAAAGGTTGATGATTGTCAAGCCGTGACCCGTTGGAAATTCAAGTTCAAAACCAAATTCAAAATCAAAAAGCCGCTATCGACAATGGCTTCCTTCGATAGCGGCTTTTTGATTTTGAATTTGCGTTTGAATTTTCGTAACTGTTTACCACAAAGGCACAATAGAGGTTTTCACATAGCCCATTTAGATGATTGCGAGCAAAAAGGCTATGTTTTCTATGTGAAATCCTCTATGAGACTATGTGGTAAATAGTTACGAATTTTTTTTCAAAACTCAATTCTGGTCTTTTGTCTGGTCGATTATTTTTTGGACAAACTCGGTCGAGACCCCGGCAAAGTCCGCGATTTGCTCAATCGAGAAAGTATTTTTGGCAAGCAGTTTTTTCACAAAAACAATGGTCTGGAGCTCGGCACCTTTTTCGATGCCTTTTTCGATGCCTTTTTCGATGCCAACCTCAAGGCCTTCTTCTCGGCCAATGGAAGCCCCTTTCAAAAAGAGGTAATCGCGTTTCTCATCATAAAACCTAGAAATTTTTTCCATGACAATATCAATTATGGGTTGAAAATTTTGAACATTGGCTAAAATACGCAGCTGGGTGGTGAACTTCAAAAAATCAAGTCCGCTCGTCGTTTGTTTTTGGAGTGCTGTTATCATCGAATTCACCACAAAAGTAGGGTCTTTTTCGCCAAAATCGGCGAGGATCCCGAGGACTATTTCTTCCGGCTTTTTGGATTTCAGGAATTTGTTGACATCAATATCGCCGAGCCAGAGCGTCCGGTACCGAAAAAAAAGGTCGTCGGTCTGAATCTCCGTGGCAGTTCTCGGTTTGGTGCGGCCAATGTAGATCACATATTGCCGGATTGCCAACCCCGGGAGCCTCCGCATCAGCACAGTCAAATAGTCCAGTTCCCGGATCAGCATTTTTGTATCGCCGTCCAACTGAAACTCGAGGTGCAGGATTTCTTTCACGGCATTTTTTCGGGTCATGATGCCCACAAAATCCGCTTTCCGCTCCCGTGTCGAGTGCATATCGGGGGCGACCTGTTCCAGTTTCGTGAAATCCAGCAAAAGGAGGTTTTTGGCAATCGCAGGTGCCGCCTTGATCAAGTGATCTTTGATTATTTTTTGAAACATGGGTTATGGTTTTTCGCCCCATCCCACAAGTAGGCAAATCAGTTCAATCCATCGCCATCGAACAACCCGGCAGCGAACTGACCGCTTGGGCAAAGGGCATCATCCGGCAGGGCGACTTGCCCAAAACATTGGTCTTTGCGAGCAAATGATCCGGCCAGTGATCAAGATTCTTGGTTGAAATAGATTTTGTAAAACTTTCGGCCATCGCTGTCCATGCCCTGTTGGATCAAATCCGTGTCGCCGTGGATGTAGATATGGAAGTTCTTGTCCAATTTTAAGACGCTCTTGAAAACTTTTGCCTGCTTTTTCACGGCCAACGGGGAGATGTCGAAATGGTCCAACAGGTCGATATTGTTTTCGGCCCGGTAAATTTTGTCATAAGCATGAAAGGCCTTTTTCACACCCTCATCCTGAAAGACATCGTCCGTAAATTCAAGTTTGTCAAAGGTTTCGTGCGTCTTGAAATAATCGACCGAGCGGTTGAGCATGTCTATTTTAACGGCCTTGCCAATTTCAGTGTCTGTTGATAAATGTTTGGTGACAAAACTTTTGGCGATGCCCATGAACTGGCTCGTCTGGTGAAATTCATTGGCGACCGGTAAAACGTTCAAGAAATCGTTCTTCCAATATTGCGCCTCGGCGGATTGATTTACTGTATCGATAATTAGGGTTTTATAACCGGTCTCCTTGTCCGTATTGAAGATGATACAGCCTTTGTCCATCCCTTTTATCTCAAAGCCGTATTCATGTTTGATAACAAACCTTGATTCGTTGTTTATCATTTTAATAAATGGCGCGTCTGTCTCCGACTTAAAAATGCCTATCGCTTCGACTATTTCATTGTCCAAAATGACGTTCGCAAAATGGGCGATGTTCAGCTCGCCTTCCTTGATTTTTGGGTGCAATGAATGTTCGTAAAGTAGTTTGGCGATGTTCTGTGAAAAGGGGACAAACCCGTTTGGATGTTCGAATAGGTCTGCGACCAATGAATAAACATCGTTCATGCCCAATTCCACGGAATGGTTGAAGGCATAAAATTCCTCCGGCCTTATCGGTTGCAGAAAGTATTTCATCAACAAACCTTTCGTGTCCTCACCAATTAGGCTTGTTTCGGAGGAAAGCGCGAAATTTTCCTCGCGCGATTTATTGCCGACATGGTGGGTGATGAGCGAGATGAGTTCCGCGTCGGTGAAGTCCAAATTTGTCATATTGCTGGTTGAAAGTTGATTCTGGCTGATTTTTTTCAGGGGCAATTTTCCAAAAAAATAATTGCAAAACACGCGATATCATTTTCAGCATACAACTGGACATTTTAAAACACAGCGGCAACGGAGCATGTATAATAAGGAGCAAAAAAAGAGGGGGTCGACGGGAAAAATGGGGGGGCGCGAATTCATGGCGCAGCCGTTATGGGGGGCAAAAT
>JANOQP010000018.1:0-13372 GCA_031414895.1 Saprospirales bacterium | reverse complement strand
GCCGCAATTTCCAAAAACCCATCCTTTTCGTGGAACACCAATTGGCTGATGACAGGCGGCTGCGCGGCAATCGCGGGCTGTGCGAGCAAAAATGCGGTGCGCGACTTCATCAGTTCTTCGAGGCCGATTACCTGTTCCTTTTTTCCGGCAACGGTAGTCGTGATCGTCCCGGTCAAATTGGCCTCAAAACCCGCAATATCGTACAGTTTCACCGTGTCCGTTTCCACCCATAATTTGATGACGGACTGCATCTCCCGCGCTCGGCGGAGGTATTTTTCGTTTGCAAACCAGTCGTTCAAGATGGTGCGGACGTGAGCGGCGTAGATTTTTTTGTAGGTCGGGTTTTTCAAAAGTTGGCTGATGAGCGGCCTTTTCGGGTTGTTTTCGTGCAAAAAAAGCGGCAATTTCACCATCCCGTCGTTCGCAAGTCCCGCCGCTTGAACCTGCCGGAAGCCGCCGAACGACAAATTCAGGTCCCATAAAATCGGCTGAAACCGCCGCAAAGAGTCCTCGAAAAGGTAATAATTGTGGCAAAGGTAGCCCGAATAGCTGTCCAAATTGACCACCACGTTGTTGATCGCGAGCATCCAAAGGGCCTGGTCGACGTTCATCACAGACTCTATTTTTTCGGGCGTTTGGTTGAGGGTTTTCATCAGGTTGATGAAAGTTGCCCACCCGCCCGGCTTGCTTTCCAGTTCATAAATGCCGGAAAGACAGCTCGAATCTTGCGTAAAAAAGGTCAAATCGGCTTTGAGTTCCTCTCTTTCAAGTTTTGGGCAGCCTTTCGGCAGCGGCATTTTATCGTCAAATTCGGGGTCGCATTTGAGGAGCACGCCTTTTTTTGTCCCAAAATTCGACTTCAAAAACACCTCGTCGATACTCTCCATGTTCGAGTAAAGCCCCCAATACACGTCGTTTATATACAGTTTCACAAAATTGGCCCTCGGCGCGGGCATATAATCTCGGGCAATCTCATAGGTCAGTGCCTCGCGCACGAAGCTGGGGTCGCCAGCCACGTTGGCGAGTTTCAGCACGGTTTGGCCGCCGGGCAAGGCCTGGTCGTTGCGCCGATGGTCAAGTTTAAGGTTGAAGGGCAACTTTTTAAAGCCGTTGCGCTTCGTTTTTTTATAGGAGGAATTGCCCTTAAATCGGATGCCGCAGTCCTCGAACCGCTGCCCATCGACGGTAGCTTGGCAGATCAGGCGGCCCGACGGGTTGGACTTGCGGATGCTGTCGAGCTTTTTGTCCCAGTTTTTTTCGGTGAAAGAAATGCGCACGTCGCGCACCCCGAAATCATAGAAATCCAGCGTTTTTTGAGCAAAAACGGGGTCGATTTTCAACAAAAGCAACAGGAAGAATAGCTTTTTCATAGAAATTTTTTGTTCATCAAAATCCAGTTCCCGGTCGTGTTCAGGGCAAAGCCCGCAGGGAAAACTTGTTTAAAGGAGTTTTCAAAAAACCGCTCCGTGTGGGCCCGTTCGCGGTCGGTCTGGTAGAGCCGGTTGTACAGAAGATAGCCGTCCGGGGCGAGCAAACGGGCGCATTCCTCCAAAAAAAACGCCTCCTCAAAGGCCGCCGGCACCGTGTCGTCGATAAATATGTCCATGATGATGAGGTCGAACTGCTCCTCGCAGACCTCCACGAAGATCGCCGCGTCGCTCGTGATGACCTCGACCGAGCTTTCCATGCGCGAAAACGTGTATTTGAAGGCCCATTCCGCCACAATTTCATCCAGTTCGACGCAGGTAAAATGCGGTTTTTGCCCAAATTTTTTCTCCAAAATAAACGGAACGCTCCCCAATCCGAGGCCGAGGACAAGCACCTCTTTTGGCTGGAATTTCTTGAAATCGAACTGCTCGAACGCCCGCACATAATTGACGTACAGATCGTCCCAACTATAAATCGAATTGTTCGACAAAAGCTGAAAACGCCCCCGGTGCATCGCCACTTCGAGCCATGGATTGACCTCGCCGGACGCGGTTTCGAGCGTGACGGGCCTGAAATAGGAGAGCCATTTTTTCCAGATCGGGACTTTCATAAAACCAATTTACATCCTTTCAGGCATTTCAATTCCGAGCAGGTCCATGCCCGTTTTCAGGGTTTGCCCGACGGCCTTCGAGAGCTTCAAACGAAAGGCCCGCGCCGCCTCGTCCTCTGCGTTGAAAACCGACAAATCGTGCCAAAAACGGTGGTATTCCTTCGCGATTTGATAGCACCAATGCGCAATTTGCGACGGGTCGTAGGTGTCCGCTGCGAGCTGGACGACGGCGGGAAAGCCAAAAAGGGTGCTCAAAAGTGCCTTTTCCTGCGGCAAAATGGTGGGATATTCCGCCGCTTTTTCGAGCGAAATGCCCTCCCGCTGCACCCGCCCCATCAGGCTGTTTATCCGCACGAAACTGTACTGAATATACGGTCCGGTCTGGCCCTGAATGTCCACGGATTCGGTCGGGTCGAAAATCATTTTGCGCTTCGGGCCGACTTTCAGGATGAAATATTTGAGCGCTGCGAGGCCCACTCGCCGCCAAGTTTCAGCTTTTTCAGCTTCCGAAAAATCGGCCATTTCAGAGCGTTCGAGCGCGTCCTTTTTGACCTCGGCGACAACCTCGGCGACCAGTTCATCGGCATCGACGACCGTGCCCTCGCGGCTTTTCATGCGGCCCGTCGGCAGCTCGACCATGCCATAATTGAGGTGGTAAAGCCCGCCCGCATAGGTTTCACCGAGCTTTTCGAGGACCTTGAAAAGCACCTGAAAATGATAATTTTGCTCATCGGCGACCACATAAACGGTCTTTTCACAGCCAAATTCCTCAAATCGCATCCGCGCCGTGCCGAGGTCTTGGGTCATGTAGACCGAAGTCCCGTCCGAGCGGAGGAGCAGTTTTTCATCAAAACCGTCGGCAGTCAGATCGACCCAAACCGAGCTGTCGGGCTTCCTAAAAAAGACGTTTTTGGCGAGGCCGTCCTCGATAATTTCTTTGCCCAAAAGATAGGTATCGCTCTCAAAATAGAGCTTGTCGAACGACACGCCAAGCGTCAGGTAGGTCTCGTCGAAACCCGCATAGACCCAGCCGTTCATCATTTTCCAGATGCCGACGGCGGTCTCGTCGCCAGCCTCCCATTTATGCAAAAGCTCACGGGCCTCCGCGCCAAGCTGGCTGAATTCGTTGAAATATTTGTTCCTAAAAGTGGCGAAAAACGCCTCGCGGGCTTGCCCGTCCTTTGAATTTTTTTCAAAAACCCCGTCTGCTTCGGCAGTTTTTTGCCATTCGACGAACTCCGCTTTTGATTTTTTTTCAAAAAGGACATAAAACTCGCCAACTACATGATCGCCCTTTTTGCCCATCATTTCGGGCGTTTGGCCGTCGCCAAATTTGAGCCACGCGACCATCGATTTGCAGATTGCTATGCCGCGGTCGTTCACGATCTGCGCTTTTACAACCTCAAATCCGACCGCATCCAATATTTTTGAACATGCCCAGCCGAGGCAAATGTTGCGGACGTGGCCGAGGTGCAGCGGCTTGTTGGTATTGGGCGAAGAAAATTCGACCATCACCTTCCGCCCATTGCGCGGCTGGCGGCCAAACTGTTGGTCATCAGCGGTTTGCGAGAGGAAATTTTGCCAAAACACATCGCTGATGGACAGGTTCAAAAAGCCTTTGATGCAATTAAAAGCGCCGATCTCGGGGATGTTTTTTTCCAAAAAACCACCGATTTCCTGCCCGACCACCTCCGGCGATTTTTTCGCGAAGCGGACAAATGGGAAAATCACGACCGTGAAATCTCCCTCAAAATCCGGCGAGGTCGGCGAGATCTGGACATCCGCAGGGGCAATGGTTTGTTGATAAAGTGCCGCAATGGCCCCGCTGACGGCGGATTGTATGTTTTGAATAAGGGTCATAAATGGATGTTTCAGGCGGCGAAAATAGGCGAACCGGGCAGCTTTTCGGCCAGCCACCGTTTCTATGTTTTGAAAATACGACAACTCCCCCCGCTGGTCTAAAAAATCGGCTACGGCTTTCACACACGGCAATTGAATTTAACTTGCGCCCGATTTGCGCGATAAACCGATATTTTTCCTTCCTTTGAATCCTTCCTTTCTCCTGGTTTTTTTGAAAAATAAGTTGTCGAGCACTTCAATCCCTGAATTTTCCTGCCGAACCTTTTCGGCAACATTCGTTTAAAATCATCCACCGACATATGAAACTACGTCTTCGCCAGACCGTTTTGCTCGCTTTTTTTGCCATTTTGGGCCAAACCGCACATGCCCAATGTTTCCTCACACTCACTATCGTTCAACTTGACTCGATTGAATGTCCCGGTCAAACGGGGGGCATTCAAATGGCTGTGACCGGGGCCCAAGGGACTGTCCAATATGTCATCGATGGGGTCGGGATCTACAATTCCCCGGTCATCCCAAACGCGGTCCTCGCCGGGACGCACCAAGTGATCGCGACCGACCAAATGGGCTGTATGGACACCATTGATTTTTCGCTGCCCGATCCAATTGGGGTCAGCGTGACCGCCACCGCGACGGCCGCACTTTGCAGTGGCGACAACAGCGGCTCGGTCTCCGTCAGCGCGACCGGAGGGGGAACGCCGCCGTACAGTTATGCTTGGCAAAGCTCCCTCGGCGGGACGGTCTATGCGACGGCCACGGTGCTGAATTTGTACGCAAACACCTATGTTTTGACGGTCACGGACTCGAAAGGATGCTCCAAGACCATCAGCCAAGTGGTGGGCGAACCACCCGCTTTCCAGTTCAATTCGTCGCAAGATTCGGTCAATTGCCACACCGGAATGGACGGCCTCGCCACCATTTTCGTCGCCGGTGGGTCGCCCGGTTATTCCTATAAATGGGACAATGGCGACATCACGCAGACCGCTGCGTTCCTGAAAGCGGGCTTTCATTCCGTCACCGTGACCGACGCGCAGAACTGCAAAGCGGTGACGCTGGTGCAAGTTTTGCAGCCTGGCGCATTTATGGTCACGACGACCGACACGGACATAAAATGCGCCGGCACCAGTTCCGGGACGATGACCATCACCAACCTCACGGGCGGCACGCCGCCATATTCGTATGCATGGAGCGGCGGCACCGTTTCGCCCGACGGCAAAATGGCGACCATGCTCCCGCCCGGTTTTGCGATGGTCACGATCACCGATTGGCACGGCTGTTCGGTCGTGAAATCAGAAAACATTTCGCAGCCCGCGCCAATCACGGTCAATTCGTCCGCGATGAACGAAAACTGCTCCGGCTCCTGCGACGGCTCGATCGACCTGACGGTTTCGGGCGGGGTGACACCTTATATATATGCCTGGGGCCCGGGGACAATCCCGGCGGTTGCCGACCCGGTGAACCTTTGTTCGGCAATTTATACCGTCACGGTGACGGATGGCAACCTTTGCACGGCCACAAAAACCCAAGCTGTCGGCTCGGCAACCGTTATCAACCTCTCGCTCGCCCCGACCGCGCCAAAATGCGCAACCTCCAACGACGGCTCGGTGCAGGCGACGGCATCGGGCGGATCGGGCGCATTTACCTATAAATGGAGCGTCCCTGGCACGGGTTCGAGCATCGGGAACCTTCCGGCGGGCGGCTACGGATGCACGGTCACGGACGCGAACGGTTGCTCAAAAGCGGAATCCGTCATCCTCACCGCGCCCGCCGCACTCGTTGTCGATTCCATCTCGATCGCCTCGACCATCAAATGTTTTGGCGACGCGAACGGCTCTTTAAAAGCAAACATCAAAGGCGGCACCGGTACGAAAACCTATAAATGGAGCGATCCGCTCGCGCAGACCGGTCAATCGGCGGCCAATTTGGTTGCCGGAAATTACACCGTCATCGTCACCGACGCGAACGGTTGCACGGTCTCCGGGTCAAAAATTTTGGGCCAGCCCAACCAATTGGCCACGACCGCGACCGCCGTTGCCGTCAAATGTTTTGGCGACGCAAACGGCACGTCCACCACAACACCGACGGGCGGAAGCACCCCTTTTACTTATAAATGGAGCAACAACCAGACGACCGCGACCGCGATAAACCTCGCCGTCGGCACTTTTTCCGTGACCGTCACCGATAAAAACGGCTGCACGGCGACCGCTTCGGCGACCGTCACCGGGCCGACGACCGCCGTCGATGCGCAGGCCTTGCAAACTGTCAAAGGCTGTTTTAGCTCGAACAAAAGCGAGGCCACGGCGACCGCCACGGGCGGAAATGGCGGGCCGTTCACCTACAAATGGAGCAACAACCAGACAACCGCGACCATCCAAAACCTCGCGCCGGGCAGTTTTACCGTCACCGCGACGGACGTGAAAGGCTGCACCGATACGTTCGTTTTGGCAGTCGCCGAAAACACCGCCATCACGATGAACATTGCTTCGAACCCGGCAAAATGTTTCGGATCCAGCGACGGACAGGCCGCTGTGAACATTATTTCCGGCGGTGCCGGCACGGGCCAAATCGCCGATTATACCTATAAATGGAGCACCGTGCCGCCGCAATTGTCCGCCTCGGCGACCGGTTTGCAGGGCGGCCAACAATACACCGTCACCGCGACCGACCAATCGGGCTGCACCGGGACGGCCTCGACGACCATCCCTTCGCCGCTCGAAATTGTTTTGGAAATGGCGGTCACTTCGATAAAATGCTCCGGCGGGACCGACGGCTCGGTCAACGTGGTCAATGCGGCGAATGCCAAAGCCCCCATCACCTATCTTTGGAGCAACGGCCAATCGGCCAAACAGATCAGCGGCCTCGCGGCAAATTCCTACACGGTCACCATCACCGACGCGAACGGTTGCAAGGCCGATTCGACCATCGAAATCATCGAGCCGGCCCAATTGGCCATCGACAATTTTGTGGTGAAACAGCTTGATTGCAACGCCACTAAAATCGGCAAGATCGAGGCTGTCCCCGTCGGGGGAACGCCAACCTACTTCTTCCTTTGGTCGAACGGCGACACCGGCCCAGGCATCCGCGACCTCGGCCCCGGCTGGTACACGCTCACGCTGACCGACCAAAATGGCTGTTCGACGGTCGATTCTTCTGAAATTTCGCAGCCGAATGCCGTCTATCTCGACCTCACGACGACCAACGTCAGCTGTTTTGGCATGAAAAACGGAAAGATTCTCGTCGGCCTCACACCGGGTGGAACGCCCCCGTTTTCTTACAGCCTGGACAGCATCCATTATTCGGGGAACAGTGCGTTCCTTGGCCTCGCCGCAGGTTATTACCCGGTCTATGCGAAGGATGCCGCCGGATGTGTCTATTCAAACGCAACCAACGTGAGCGAACCGCCGCCCATCACCCTGACCCTTGGCCCGGACGTGACCATTTCGCTCGGCGACAGCCTCCAGCTCACCCCATCGACGACCAACGGGCAGGGCATTTTGACCTATAATTGGAAGCCCGAATATCCCGGATCGACCGAATGCACCGATTCGACCTGTCTTTCGCTGATGGTAAAACCGTCGAACAGCATCGCCGTCGGCCTCGTTTTGCAGGATGAAAACGGCTGCACGATCAGCGACCTCGTAAAAATAACCGTCGAAAAAGACCGGGGCATTCACGTCCCGACCGGGTTCACGCCCAACGATGACCTCGCCAACGACCGCCTGGTTGTTTTTGGGAAAAGCAAAACCGTCCGGGAAGTCCTCGTTTTTAGGGTCTATGACCGCTGGGGAAACCTTGTTTTTGAGGACAAAAATTTCCCGATCAACGATGAAACGCGCGGTTGGGACGGCAAATTCAAGGGTTCGGACGCGGCCTCCGGGCAATATGTCTGGTTTGTCGAGGCCGAATATATTGACGGCTTCAAACAGTCCGCGAAGGGCGGGACGCAGCTGATCCGATGAAACTGCCTGAACGGTGATTCAGACCTCATTTTGACCTTCTTTCTATAAAAAATATGAAAAATCACATCAAACTTTCGCTCATCGCAATCTTTTGCCTCGCCTTTTATTCCCAAAAAACGGTGGCACAAGACCCGCATTTGAGCCAATTTTTCGCCGCACCGACGGTCGTGAACCCCGCGCTCAACGGCGTTTTCAATGGCCGATACCGCATCACGGCCAATTATCGCGACCAATGGGCCAGCATTTTGGGGGCCAACCCGTTCCGAACCTACGCGCTCGCGGGCGACGTGCGGCTCAATGTTTTTAAGAACAATTACATGGCCATCAGCGGCGGCATCCTCCGCGACGAGGCGGGCGAGAGCAATTACACGCTCACGACCGGCAACCTCGGCCTATCTTATATCCAGCAACTTTCGGGCGGCGGGCGCGGTTCGAAGCGCGGGACCGGGCAGTTTTTGGTGGCCGGGGCGCAGGTCGGTTTTGGGCAAAATTCGGTGGATTGGCGCCGGCTCTGGTTCAGCCGCCAGTTCGACCCGACCAGCGAAAAACCCGATTTTTCGCTCGGCAACGGAGAGGGGACGCAGAACAACAAAACCGCGCTTTACCCCGACATGAACGCGGGCCTGCTCTATTATGCCATCCTCGACGACAATAAATATTTTTACCTCGGCGGCGCGATGCACCACCTCAATTCGCCCAAAATCTCCTTTATCGACGATGCCGACGCGACGCTTTACCAAAAAATCACGGTGAACATCGGCGCACAACTGCCGCTCACCGACCAGTTGAGCATCCTCCCCGGAGCGATTTTCATGAAACAGGGCCCCGCAATCGAGACCAATGCCGGCGCCAATATCCGCTACTCGAACGGCGACCGCAACGAGCTGGCCCTCCGCGCCGGGATGTTCGCGCGCGTCGGCAACAAGTTCGACAAGGGCGCTCAAATGGACGCGCTGATCTTCGTCGCCATGCTCGAGCTCAACCGCCTGACCGTCGGTTTGAGCTATGACGTGAACACGAGCTCGCTCGCGCGGGCCTCCAATTCGCGGGGCGCGTTCGAGGTTTCGGTGGTCTATTTCCACCCGGAGAACCGTCGGCAGCGGGTGACCTGCCCGAAATTGTGACCCCGAACATTCCACCCAAAAAAAAGCCCGGTACGTTGCGCACCGGGCTTTTTTTTGGGCAAAACAGGATCAATGCCTTTTGGTCGGCGTCCAAATATTCGTCCGCACGCCCCGCGCCCATTTCAAAAAACCGTCCATCAACGCGACGTTCATCAGGATAAAATAAGTGAGGCTGCGCACGGGCAACCAATTGATCTTCAACGATTTAAGCAAATAATCGAGCGCGGGAACACACAGAAAAATGGCCGTCATTGCCCAAAAAGCGAGGCCGTAAAACCAATTTTTTCCCATTAAAAAAAAGGCGGCAACCCACGCCGCCAGCATCAAAAAACCGCCGAACCAGCGCAACACCTTGTGGCTGAAAAACACAAAACCGAGCCGCGAAACGGGCGGCAGCACCAGCCTTTTGAACCTCGCCAAGTTCTGGAAACTGCCCGCCGCGATGCGTTTTTTGCGCCGGTACTCATCGCCGACGGCATGGGTCGCGCCCTCGGTGCAACGCGCATTTGGTGCTGAAATGGCCGAATGGCCGCCCGCCAAAACCTGCATCGTGATGTAAAAATCGTCCACCAGCGAGTTCGGCGGGATGGGCGCAAACAGGTCGCTGCGCACCGCGAAACAGCCGCCGAACGGCCCCATCATCATCCCAAAGGCACGGCTTTCGTCATTTTTCAGTGCGATTTCGCGCGACATATATTGGCCCTCGCTGCGCGAAATGCCCGGTTCGCGGAGGCCGGTGCCCGAAATTTGGGCATCCACGACCCCGATCTTTGGGTTTTTGAAATGCTTGGCCAGTTCAAAAACCGCGCCCGGGGCGAGCATCACGCTCGCGTCGGTCAGCAAAAAGACATGATCTTTCCCGGCAGGGTTCAGTTTTTGGGCAATTTCGGCCAGTTCGTTGATGACCGGGGGCTTGCCGCGTCGGGCCTCAAAAGCAAAAAAATGGAGGTTCGGCAACTTTTTTTGAAACGCGCAAACCAATTCGTCCGTCGCATCCGAGGAACAATCGGAGCCGATAAAAAGCTGGATTTTTCCCGCCGGGTAATCGATTGCAGCGAGGCTTTCGAGTTTTTCCAAAATCACTTTCTCCTCGTTGAAAACCGCCATAAGAACACTGATGTTGGGCAGTTCCGCGCTGTTTTTTCCAAAAAAAACCTGATTGGCCTTGCGACCGCGGGCCAAGGTTTTCATCAAAAAGGGAAATAAAATATAGGAATGGAACAGCCCGAGGACGCTCAACCAAAAGAGGGTTTGCACGATATTCAGTGGATTTTAGGGGGCAAAAATGAGTTGATCTTGAGTAAAAACGCAGCGTTTTTCAAATACCGCTTGCCACAAACCGCGCCAACGCCATGATCGACAGCATTGGGTTGGCCCCGCTCGCCGACGGGAAAAGGCTCGCGTCTGCAACGAAAAGCCCGCGCACCTCGCGCGTCTCGCCCGTTGGCAAAACGGGGTGCATTTTTGCCATGCCGCCCATCCGTGCCGTCCCCATTTGGTGCGCCGAAAAGAGGCCGAAGCGGTTTGGCTCGAAACGCAATTGCGCGATTTTGGGCAAAAAATGGTTCAAATCGTCCCTATTTGAAATAAACCGGAGCGGTTGGTTGTGCAAAATCATCGCCTCCTCGCAACCCGCCGCCGCGTGCAAACGCACCGCTTCCTGTTGCCCTCGGATGAAATGCGCCCGGTCAAAATCGCTCAATTTATAGGAAATCTCGGGCGACCCATCGCGGCCAACCCGCACCGAACCGCCAAATTTGTCACGCACCAAGACGACAATATTGCGCATAAACCGCAGCCGCCGCATCTCGTTTTTGAACGCCTCACCGCTTTCCCATGGCAGCGCGGAGGCCAAAAGTCCGGGATGGGCGGGCGCAGTCTCGAATTTTGCCCCAAAATTGCCCGTCATTTTCACCCATTCATCGCAAACCGCCGACATCATATGGCCATGCCACGGGTCGCTGGGCGCGGAAAAAACGCCGGGAACGACCGTCGTCGGGTGCAAAAAAAGGTTTTTCCCGAGTTGCGGATGCCGCAAACCGCTGCGCAAAAGCAGGGCCGGCGTGTGGATTGCGCCCGCTGCGACAACCACTTTTTTGGCTCGGACCTGCACTTTTTTGGTCGAGCCGTCGGGCAATGTTGCCGTGCCGGTCGCACCCGTCGCGTGGCCGTTTTCGATCGTGATTTTTTCCAAAAAAACATCCGTAAAAATCCTCGCGCCATGCCCGGCGGCATCTTTCAAAAAGGTCGCCGCCGTGCCTTGTTTCATCCCCATCGAATCGCCGAGAGGGCTATAACCCATTGATTTCCAATAAGTTGTGTCGTCCATTGCTGATGGGCGGGATTGATTGACCGGCACGGGTTTTACTTTCCAGCCGAGTGTTTCAGCGCCGTCCCAGAGCGATTGGTTTTGAGGGTTGTGCCGTTCGGCAGGGCGGACGGACATCCTTTTTTCCAAAAAATCGAAGTGTTCGGCAAGCATTTTTCCCAAAAAATCGGGGTTGCCGTGCCCGTTCGCCCATTCGTCGAGCACAAAATCGGGGGTGCGGAAACTGCCCGCCCAATTGACCGTCGTGCCACCGCCCAAAACCGATCCGGCGAGAAGTGAAACCGCGCCATTTTGGTTGGTCAAAAGCCCTTTTTGTTCATACATTTTTTCAAAAGAAGCCAATTCGCGATAGGCCGTTTTTGAAAAATCAGGCCGCCCGCCCTTTTCGATGACCACCACATCGCGGCCTTTTTCGGCCAAAAAAGCGGCGGACACTCCCCCACCCGCGCCGCTGCCGATAACCAAAACTTCGCAGTCGATCAAACCGTTTTCGGGCAAAATTTGGGTCTTGGGAAATTCAAAACGGGGCAAGTTTTCGGGCATTTCGAGCGGGCCTGGATAACCAACAGCCCCGAAATTTGGGTTCGATTGGCCGTCCGGCGAGTCGCCATAATAGACGAGACAGGCCATTTTTTTCAAGCCATTGAACCCAAAGCGCAGTTTTTCAAACCGGCTGCCCGACCAACTTTGGAGCATTTTTTCAAGTTCCTCGCGGCGCATTTTTTGGGCAGGGGCGAGCCGCCCGCCGAACGTCAAACCAACCGCGGGCGATGCCAAAAGCAGCATAAGTTGTTGAAAATCAGCTTGTTGCGGATTGCCGAGCGAGCCAACAAGTTCCAAAACGCGCTCGGCAACTTTCAGGTCGCTGGCCGTCCGACGGGCATAATCGTCGCCCCCGAAACCGGGCAATAGTGCGTCGCAAACCGCCCGGAGCGCGGCCATTTGGTTGGGTGAAAGTTTCATCGGCGCCTCAAATTATTTCATCAAAAAAATCATCCGCGACGGGCGGGAATGCGCGTTCGGCAGCGGCCAAACGAGCTTGGTGCATCGCCTGAAAATTGGCCCGCACTTTTTCCAAAAAAGGGGCGTCGAGGAGTTTTTTGATGGATTCGAGTCCGTCGATGTTCCCGCCCGTTTGGAACTTGAAGCCCTGTTCATAAAGTTCGTTCTCGATCTTCAGCGAGATGCGGTTGTCCATTTGGAAAACCGTGATTTTGAGGCCGGGTTGGTCGAGCGAGCCGAGGATGCGCATTTGCGGTGAACGGTTGGCGGCGGACGGTTGACGGCGGACGGCGGACGGCGGACGGTTGTACGCTTTTGGTTAAAAATTGGGCGGAAGGTAGTGTGCTGTCTGGTTTTTTGGGTCAATTCCCCCATTCCTCGATTCCCCAATTCCTCGAACAAAAAAGGGGCAAGGCCACCGCGGCCCCGCCCCACACACTGTAATTGGACAATTCTTAAAGCACAATTACGACCAACAAGTGACTATTTTTCAATGGACGTTCTCGATATCGCCAGAGCCGCTGACCGATGATTTTACGCGCTCGACGTTCAATTTGACGTCGCCCGAGCCGCTGATCGCGACATCGGCACGGTTGCCGACGAGCTTGCTGGC
Source organism: Saprospirales bacterium (assembly GCA_031414895.1). Taxonomy (GTDB): domain Bacteria; phylum Bacteroidota; class Bacteroidia; order Chitinophagales; family Saprospiraceae; genus JANOQP01. The sequence continues at coordinate 447 of JANOQP010000018.1, read as the reverse complement.
ATCGACGTCGCCGGAGCCGGAAATATTGATTTCTTGCGTCTCGGCGCGGCCTTTCAGCTTCGTGTCCGCCGAGCCGGAAAGGTTGATTTCGAGGTTTTTGACATCAAATTCGCCCGAAAAATCGCCGGAGCCGCTGCCGTTGAAAGTGAACGCTTCGGCCTTGATTTTTTCAACAAAAATATCGGTCGAGCCGGACGAGTTGATCTCCGACAGGTTCTTGAACGAGACCTCGATCGAAATCTTGGTGTCCCGATAGCCGCCGTTTTTCATGCCGATTTCGAGTGTCTTGCCGGAAGTTTCGGCGATAATTTTGTCGAGCGCAACGCCACTGGCGGTGATTTTTACGCTGTTTTCGTTGCCCTGCGTGAGGGTCACTTTGTCGTACCCGCCGGAAATCGAGACGGAGGAAAAATTGGCGAGGCTGCGCGTCTCGGTTTTTTGGGCAAA
>JANOQP010000017.1:0-5188 GCA_031414895.1 Saprospirales bacterium | reverse complement strand
TTTTTTTTTTTTTTTTTTATTTTTTTTTTTTAAAATTAAAAAAAAAAAAAACATTTTTAAACAAAAAAAATGGGTTTTTTTTACTTTTACACAAACCCCCGCTTCGTATTTTTTAAAATCAAATCAGGCATTTCACCCTGCGATTTTCTCCGGCACCCACATTTTATAGGTCCCGTCCGCCAGTTTTTTTCCGACGGCAACGAATGCCTCGAAAGTCTGCTCGATGTCCGCGTCCGTATGGTCGGAGGTCGGGATGAGGCGCAAAATGATCATGCCCTTTGGGATCACCGGATAGACGACGATGGAGCAAAAAACGCCATAATTTTCGCGCATATCGTTCACCATCGCCATTGCTTCCTCGGTCGTGCCGCTCAAATAAACGGGCGTGACGCAGGTGTTCGTGTCTCCGAGGTTGAAGCCGCGGGCGCGGAGGCCGGACTGCAATTTGAGGACGTTGGCCCAGAGTTTTTCGCGCAGGTGCGTCTCGCTTTTGAGCAGTTCGAGGCGTTTTTGGAGGCCGATGACGAGCGGCATCGGGAGCGATTTTGCGTAAATTTGGGAGCGCATATTGAACCGCAAAAAGCGGATGATCTCTTTCGGCCCGGCGATAAATGCGCCAATAAGGGCCATGCTTTTCGCAAAAGTGGAGAAATAAAGGTCGATATCGCCCTCGACGCCCTGTTCCTCGGCTGCGCCCGCGCCGCGTTTTCCGAGCATCCCGAAGCCGTGCGCGTCGTCGATGAGGAGACGGAAAGTATAGTCCTTTTTCAATTGGACAATTTCGCGCAATTTGCCCTGATCGCCGCGCATTCCGAACACGCCCTCGGTGATCACGAGGATGCCACCGCCTGATTTTTCGACGAGCCGCTGCGCCGAGACGAGGTGTTTTTCGAGCGATGCCATATCATTATGGAGGAACGCGAACCGGTGGCCGGCGTGCATCCGCAGCGCATCGACGATGCAGGCATGGCTTTCTTGGTCATAAACGACCACATCGTGGCGGCCCAACAGCGAATCGATGGCCGACATGATGCCCTGATAGCCGAAATTGAGGAGGTAGCCGGCCTCTTTTCCGACAAATTCGGCGAGGTCGTGCTCCAGTTGCCGGTGCTGTTTCGTGTCGCCCGACATCATCCGCGCGCCCATCGGGTAGGCGAGGCCCCAATTTTGCGCAGCCTCGGCATCGGCGCGGCGCACTTCGGGATGGTTGGCGAGGCCGAGGTAGTTGTTGATGCTCCAACAAATGACCTCGCGGCCCTGAAAGGTCATCCGGTTGCCAAGTTCGCCCTCGAGCTGCGGGAACATATAATAGCCCTCCGCGACATCGGCATAAGTGCCGAGCGGGCCCATCCTTTTGACGATTTTTTCAAAAATATCCATGTGGCCTGATTGTATTTGCGATGTTGAATGAATGAAATGCCCGGTCGCTTGGTGAAGCCGAAACGAAACTGGCGCAAAATTAGAAAAACTGGCTGCTTTTGCCCCTCAAAAAGCCAGCTTTTCCCCCAAGTTTTCCCCAAAATGGAATTCTGTTTTGATAATAGTTGAATTATTGCCTACCTATGCCTTGCCGTTTTTGGGGCGAAAAACATCCGTTTTAGCCCGGTTTTTCAACAAAAACAGACCAGGTTCATTCACACCAAACCAGTACCATTTTTATGAAACGTATTGTCCAACTTTTTTTCTTCCTCCTTTTCATCGGCCTCACGATGCCCGAAACACAGGCGCAGGTGCGCGGATTCGGCGTCAGTTGGGTCACCTACAATTTTGAGGAGCCGACCGCAAGGTCCCACGATTTCAACCTCAACCGCGCCTGGAAAAACTCGAAGCCCGCCGGTTTTGAGTTTGCCTATATCGAGCATTTCAACGACCATGCGGGCTTTGTCGTGCCGTTCAAGGTGGGCCATACCCGCTTTCCGGTCAGCCGCGAGAACGTCAAGCAACAGACCGACCGGTTGCTCTTTGCCAACCTCGACGGGCTTTTCCGCTACTCGATCCGCAAGGCGAGATATCGGGTCGTGCCTTATGTCCAATTTGGCGTGGGGACGCAAAACATCTTTGATACCGACCTTTTCACGGTTCAAATGCCGCTCGGCGCGGGCCTCAACGTCAAACTTTTTCAGGGTTGGTACCTCTCTGCGCAGTCCGAATACCGTATCGATGGTCGCGGCCGCGGCATCGACGGCATCGTCAGCCACCTCGGCCTCGTCATGGACCTCGGCCCGCGGATCAAGCCCGACCTCGACGGCGACGGCATCTCCGACGACGACGACCTTTGCCCGACCGTCCCCGGCATCTTGACCTTCAAAGGCTGCCCGGATTCCGACATGGACGGCATCCAAGATTCGGGGGACAAATGCCCGACCGTCGCTGGTCTGCCCGTTTATAGCGGCTGCCCAGACACTGACGGCGACGGCATCATCGACGGCGAGGATACCTGCCCGACCGAGGCCGGAACCATTGAATTTAAAGGCTGCCCGGACACCGACGGCGACGGACTTGCCGACAACGTGGACAAATGCCCGAAAGAAAAAGGCCTTAAAGAAAATCAGGGCTGCCCCGAAAAAGATTCCGACGGCGACGGCGTGATCGACAAAAACGACGGTTGCCCGACTGTCAAGGGCCTCGCCGCGCTCCGTGGCTGCCCGGACAAGGATGGCGACGGGATCACCGATGCCGACGACCGCTGCCCGGATGTCAAGGGCGACGCCAAAAACAAGGGCTGCCCGGACAAGGATGGCGACGGCGTGGTTGATATCGACGATAAATGCATCGACAAACCCGGCCCAGCATCGAATCAAGGCTGCCCAGAAATGAAGGCCGAGGAGAAGAAAAAACTCGAGTTTGCGATGCGCGCCGTCCAATTTGAGACCGGGTCATCGAAACTCACCAAAGGCTCCATGCCCGTTTTGGACGAAATCGCGGGCATTCTCGCGGGCTACCCAGAATACAACCTCCGCATCGAGGGACATACCGACAACGTTGGCGAAGATGCCCGCAACCAAACGCTCTCCGCCGCCCGCGCCCAAACCTGCCTCGAATACCTCGCAGGCCGTGGCATCGACCGCGGGCGCATGGTTTCGTCGGGATTTGGCGAAGACCGCCCAATGGCCGACAACGCGACCAAATCAGGCCGCGACCTCAACCGCCGCGTTGAGTTCAATACTTTTTTGAAATAATATTTTCGGCTTTATTATGAAAAATGCCCCGTCCGCAAGTGCTGCGCGACGGGGCATTTTTTTTGAATTTTAAAAAAGCCCCAATTCGCGATAGATCCGATGGACGGGCAGCCCCATCACGTTCGCGTAAGTCCCTTCGATGCGCCCGATCTTGCAATGGCCGATCCATTCCTGCACGCCATAGGCGCCGGCCTTGTCGAACGGGCGGCATTTTTGGATGTAAAATTCAATTTCATCGTCCGAGATTTCCTCAAAAAAAACGCGGGATTCTTCCGAAAATGAAACCATCCGATCGCTTCCCAACAGGCAAACGCCCGTGACGACGCGGTGCATTTTCCCAGAAAGTTGCCGCAACATCGCGACCGCTTCGGCATGGTCGGCGGGTTTGTTCAAAATCGTGTCGTCGAGCAAAACGGTGGTGTCGGCGGCGAGGATGATCTCGTTGGATTCGATGAGGCGGGCGGCGGCATGGGCTTTTTTTTCGGCCAAAAACTGGGCAACTTCGTCGAGCGGCATCCCGTCGGGCCAATCCTCGTCCGTATCAAATGTTTTTACCGAAAACTTAAACCCGGCCTCGGCGAGCAATTGGCTGCGGCGCGGGCTTTTGGAGGCGAGGATGATGGGCCTTTTTTGAAAATTGAGCATCAATCTTTTTTTGTTAATTTGCAGGATGAAAATAGCCGTATTTCGCCGCGCCCATTTCAACGCCGCCCACCGTTTGCACGTCCCCGATTGGTCGGACGAAAAGAACCGCGCCTATTTTGGGCTTTGCAACAACCCAAATTACCACGGCCACAATTATGAAATGGAGGTAAAAATCGTCGGCGAAATCGACCCGGTCACGGGTTATTGCATCGACCTCGGCTGGCTGGCAGGTTTGATAAAAACAGAAATCGAGACCCGTTTTGACCACAAAAATCTCAACCTCGATACCGTTGAGTTCAAAGACCTGAACCCGACAGCCGAAAATATCGCCCGCATTATTTGGGAGATCTTGCGCGAAAAACTCCCCGCCGACCTCGATTTATGGGTCAGGCTTTATGAAACGCCCCGCAATTTTGTGGAATTTCCTGCCTAAACGACCTTTGCTTTTTTGACCAATTTGCTCAAATATTTGGGGAAGAACCGTTTCAGATAGACCCCAAAAACCTCGCGGCCGCCGAGGTAGACCTCCTCTTTTCCGTTTTCGATTGCTTTTAAAATGCCACGTGCGCAGGTTTCGGGCGAGATGCCCTTTTCCGTCGCGTCGTCCATCGTCCCCTGTTTTTGGCCGGACCCCGTGAGGGCATTTATCGAAATATTTGTGCGGACAAAACCGGGGCAGATGAGCGTAACCTTGATCGGTTCGTCGCCAAGTTCGGCGCGGAGCGAGTCAAAAAAGCCGTGCAGCGCGTGTTTCGAGGCGGCATACGATGACCGCATCGGTGCGCCAAATTTGCCCATCAGGCTCGTCACCGTCGTGATATGGCCCAGCCGGTGCAGCCGCATCGACGGCAAAACGGCCTTTGTCAGCGCGACCGTGCCGTGATAATTGACGGCCATCATCTGGCGGTCCACATCGAGCGAGGTTTCTGAGGCGAGGCTGCGTTGGCTGATGCCGCCGTTGTTGATGAGGACATCGATTTTGCCCACTTTTTTGAGCAAATTTTGCACGATCGGCCCGATTTCATCGTGTTTGGAGAGGTCGAGCGGCTCGATGGAGACCGACGACGCGCCCGCGCAAAGTGCTGCGACGCGGTGCAGTTCGGCCTCTTTTCGGGCCGATAGGATGAGGTGTGCGCCCCGTTTGGCGGCCTCGATGGCCAATGCCTCGCCGATGCCCGACGATGCGCCCGTGATCCAGATCCGTTTGTTTTGAAAAAAATCCATCATTTTACGGTTGATGGCGGACGGCGGACGGCGGACGGCCAACGGCGGACGGCTGACGGCCGACGGCCAACGGTGGACGGCTGACGGCTGACGGTTAAAAAAAACCGCATGTCGTAAGCCATCCACCGTCCGCCGTCCGC
>JANOQP010000016.1:0-8276 GCA_031414895.1 Saprospirales bacterium | reverse complement strand
GGGGGGTCGGGGGGGGCTAATCTGGCAAATTTTAAGACAAATGGGCCCCCGTTACGTCGGTTTTCGCCTAAAACACGAGTTCCTCCGCCGCTCCGGCCTGTTGGAAAAACAATACCCGACCAATCCGCCCGAACGTGCTTTTATCAAATTGGGAGATTGGCGAAAAGCAAAACCGCCGATTTTTCTTTTTGAAAACCGGGAAAAAATCGCGCCCCAAAAATCGCCTTCGGAAAAGCTCGAAAAATTGGTCGCGGGCATGAAAGCCGGGAAATTCCCCTTTTTCAATGCCTTTGAACTTGACCTCGGCGCGGACTATGATTGGTTGACAAACCCGGATTCGGGCAAAAAATTCCCGCTCGTTCATTGGACAAAAATCAATGATTTTGACCCGGTTTTGGGCGATATCAAGTTTGTCTGGGAAAAGGCTCGCTTCTCGTGGCTGCACTCGATTATCCGTTGGGATTATCACTCGGGGCAAGACCAAGCCGCCTTTGTTTTCCGTGAAATCGATGATTTTATGGAGAAAAACCCGATAAATATCGGCCCAAACTGGCGGTGCAGCCAAGAAATCAGCCTCCGGGTGCTCAATTGGACGTTCGCGCTCCATTATTATAAGGACTCGGCGGAGCTGACCGAAGGGCGTTTTCAAAAAATCATGCACACCATTTATTGGTCGCTGCACCATGTCCGCGCGAACATTAATTTTAGCCGAATCGCGGTGCGCAACAACCACGCGATCACCGAAACGGCGATGCTTTTTTTGAGCGAAACCCTGTTCCCGTTTTTCCCGGAAAGCAAAAAATGGTCGCGTGACGGTCGGCGGTTTTTTGAACAGGAAATCGCGTACCAAATCTATCCCGACGGCACTTTTTTGCAGTTTTCGATGAATTATCACCGGGTCGTCGTACAGGTTTTGAGCTGGGTCTTGCCCATTTTTAGGGAAAATAAGGTTGAAATTTCACCCATTGTTGAGGAACGGGCATTGGCCTCGCTAAATTTTTTGAGGGTTTGCCAAGACGATATTTCCGGTCATTTGCCCAATTATGGGGCCAATGACGGGGCGCTTTTTTTCCCGATGAACGATTGTGAATACCGCGATTTTCGGCCACAATTGCAGGGTTTGGCCAGCTATTTTGACCTCGATTTGGGCTACGGCGAAGGCGGTTTTCAGGAAGACCGGCATTGGCTCGGATATTCAAAAAAGCCGTCAAAACGGTTTGAGATTGCCGAAAACGAGCCCTATTCTTTTGAAAATGGCGGTTATTACGTCCTTCGCGAGCCGTCGGTTTTGACCTTCCTCCGCTGCGGGAACCACCGTGACCGACCGAGCCAAGCGGACAATCTGCACCTCGATATTTGGGTCGGCGGCGAGAATGTTTTGCGCGATGCCGGCACCTACAAATACAATGTTGATTGGGAAACCGGGCGGCATTTTCAGGGCACGGCGGCGCACAATTCCTGCACGCTCGGCGACCATGACCAGATGCAAAAAGGGCCGCGTTTTGTTTGGCTCAATTGGTCGCAAAAAACCAGTGCAAGCTGGTCAAAAATTGACGGTGCCTGGGTCTTCGATGGCTCGATTTCGGCTTTTGGGCAAATTGATAAATCCATTGTCCATAATAGGGTTGTTAAAAAAACCATTGGTGAAAACCGTTGGGTTGTTTGTGATTCAATAGAAAAAAATGGCGTGGCGAACGAGTTGGCTTTAAGGCAACATTGGCACCCAAACTTGTCGGCAAAAACCAAATTGATATTTAAGAACCAGCTTGCGCAAAACGCTGCAACTGGTTGGTTTTCAGGGCATTACGGGGCAAAAGAAGAAAGTGCGGCCTTCTATTTTGAATCAAAAAACAAACCTATCGAGACGATAATCGAGGCATGAGAGTTCTATTGATACACCAATTTTTTTTGGGAAAGGATAGTGCGGGCGGTTCGAGGTTCAACGAAATGACGCGTGTTTGGGCCGAATCGGGCCATGAAATAACCGTTTTGGCTGGCATGGTCGATTATGCCAGCGGCAAAAAACCGGAAGAATGGCGCGGGAAAGCCTTTGTAACCGAGCAATTGAGCGAACGATTGACGGTCATCCGATGCCATGTTTCGGAGTCTTATAACGTCAATTTCCTGGGGCGGCTTTGGGGCTATTTCAGCTTTGTTTTTTCGAGCATTTGGGCGGGCTTGTTCAAAACAAAAGGGCGTTTTGATGTGATTCTGGTCACGTCCCCTCCCCTATTTGTTGGGATAACGGCCTTTGTTTTGAGCATTGTTAAACGGTTGCCTTTTGTGTTCGAGGTGCGCGACCTTTGGCCAGAATCGGCGATTGACACAGGTGTTTTGACCAATAAAACCATCATCAAATTTGCCTATTGGTTTGAACGGTTCATCTATAAAAAAGCACGGCTGATCAATGTTTTAACGCCCGCGTTTCGTGCCAACCTGATAGATAAAAAGGGGATTTCGCCAGACAAGATCATCTTTATCCCCAATGCCGCCGATTTTACTTTATCGGATGAACTGTTGAAAAATTTTGACAGTCAATCATTTAGACAATTAAAGGGCTGGGCCGATAAATTTGTGATAACCTATGTTGGCGCACACGGAGTTGCCAATCATTTGATACAAGTGATAGACACAGCCGAACTGTTGCGAAATGAACCAAAAGCACATTTTGTCTGCATCGGAACAGGAATGGAAAAGGAATCATTAAAAAAAGAAACCGAAAGGCGCGGCTTGACCAACCTTGAATGGATAGACCCAGTGCCGAAAGCGGAGGTTTTTAAGTACATTTTGGCCAGCGATGTGGGGATGTCGGTGCTCAAAAAAGTGGAGGCTTTCAAGACGGTCTATTCAAACAAGACCTTTGATTATATGGCCTGCAAAAAGCCGATTTTTATGTTGATAGACGGCGTTTCGCGGGGACTGGTCGAAGAGGCTGGATGTGGAAAATATGTCGAACCGGAAAATGCCGATGCATTTCGACAGGCAGTTCTCGAATATTTGGCCGATTTTCAAGCTGGCGGCGAACGGATTCGACGAGAGGGCGAGTCGGGTTTTGCGTTCGCAACGGCCAATTTCGACCGACTGGTGCTTGCCGGGCGATATATCGAGCATATCAAGGAAACCCTAAAAGCCCAATGGAGCAACCGCAGAACATCCTGATTACCTCTGCTGGCCGCCGAGTGGCATTGCTCCGCAATTTCCAGCGGGAAGCGAAATTGCTCTTGCCAACCGGGAGCAAGGTGTTTGCCTGCGACCTTCGCCCGCTCCAATCTGCGGCCTGCCGGTTGGCGGACGGCCATTTTACGGTCGGACGGTTCACGGACGCCGATTATATAGACGTGCTGCTCGGCATTTGCCTCGAAAACAACATCAAGCTCGTTGTCCCGACCATAGATTCGGAGCTTCGGCTGCTTGCGGAACACCGCGACGTTTTTGAGAAATCGGACATCCATTTGATTGTTTCCGATCTTGAATTCGTCAAAATCTGCCGGGACAAAAATCGGACTATCCGTTTTTTTGAAGAAAATGGCCTCAAAGTGCCAAAGGCTTTGGACAAAAATGAGCTGACTTTCCCTGCTTTTGTCAAATCGGTCAACGGCTCGAACAGCAAGGACATCTATTTTTTGGAAAACGAAAAAATGGTGTTCCCGCACCTTTTGGAGCGCGACGACCTGATGTTCATGGAATACCTGCCGAAAGAAGCGCACACAGAATTTACAGTCGATATGTATTTTGACCGTCAAAACCGGCTCCGCTGCGCCGTTCCGCGCGTCCGGTTGGAGGTTCGAGGAGGCGAGGTGAGCAAGTCGGTGACCAAAAAAAACACGCTCGTTGGGCTACTCCGCGAGCGGTTTTCGGTCATGCCGGGCGCACGGGGCTGCATCACACTGCAATGCTTTGTCAAAAAAAGCGACCCGACAGTTGTCCATGGCATCGAGATCAACCCGCGATTCGGCGGCGGCTTCCCGTTGAGCTATGCGGCTGGCGGGAACTACGCGAACTGGCTGATACGCGAATACATTTTTGGCGAGGAAGTTGCCGAATTTGACGGTTGGGCCGACGGGCTGATGATGGTCAGATATGACGAGGATATTTTTTTTGCGGATGAAAATTGATGCGGGGCGGGCTGTTTTTGTCTTCGACCTCGACGACACGCTTTATAAAGAGGTCGATTTTTTGTGCTCCGGCTATCGAGCGGTTGCCGAGTCCACCGTCCCATTCGATGCAGAAACCGCTTTCTGCCAGCTTTGCCATTGGCATTCAACGGGAGAAAAATCTTTCGAGCGGCTTATCAAAACATACTCGCTGCCACATTCCATCGATGACCTATTGGCCATTTACCGGTTTCATTTTCCAAAAATAGTAGCCGAAAAAGGGGCCATCGAGCTGCTCGATGAACTAAAAACGCGAAAAATCCCGCGCTGCCTCCTGTCCGACGGGCGCAGCCGGACCCAGCGGAACAAAATCGCGGCACTCGGCTTCGCCGAAAATTGTTTCCAGTTTATCACCATTTCAGAGGAAATCGGGGCTGAAAAACCGTCGACGCTCGGATTTGAGGCCATCGCTCAAAATTTTTCGGAACATCAGTTTGTCTATATCGGCGACAACACGAAAAAGGATTTCCTCGCGCCAAATTCGATGGGTTGGTCGACCATCGGCCTGCTCGACGATGGCAGGAACATCCATGCCCAGGATTTGCTCATTGGCGAACCCTATTGCCCAAATATTTGGGTCAACGACCTTTCCCAAATAATCGAACTTCTCCATCCACATCCTTGACATGCGAATCCACAAACTGTCCTTCCTCCGCAAAATAGTCTTGCCCCTTTTCAAGCGGCTCAACCCTGGGACGATAAAAATCAAGCACCATTTCACCGGAAAACCGTTCTACTTGGACGCTTTTATGCACAAGGGTTATTGGTTCCACGGCAAAAACCGGGAAGCGGAAACCATGCAGCTGTTCGCCGACCTGATCGCGCCGGGCAGCACGGTCATAGAGGTCGGTGCGCATATTGGCTATATTTCGTTGTTTTTCTCAAAATTGGTGGCCCCAAACGGCAGGGTCATTGTGTTCGAGCCCGGCTACAACAACCTGCCCTACCTGAAAAAGAACACGGGCGGTTTGCCCAATTTCGAGTTGATCGAAAAAGCGGTCTCAAACAGCAATGGAAAGGCACTTTTTTTCGTCGAATCCATCACTGGGCAAAACAATTCGCTCTTGCCGAACTACGATGGCTTCGACCAAAACGCACGGGAAGCCGGCCTTTCATCAGCCAAAAAATCGGTTGAGGTCGAAACAACCACCCTCGACACGTTCGCAAGGACGCTGCAACCGGGCAGCATTGATTTTATAAAAATAGACATAGAGGGCGCCGAAATCATGGCCCTCAAAGGCATGACGGACATACTCGCGACCATCAAACCGACGATGATGATCGAGGTTTCAGAGAACCATGGCGAGGTTTTCAGGCTGCTCGACTCGCACAGCTACCAACTTTTTGATGCCAACAGGTCGCGGGTCCGACTAGACAGTTCCGAATTCATGAACCTGTTTTGCATCCATGAATCGAACAAACCGCTTTTGAAAAAAATGGGACACTAAAAAAACGGGACATGCTCCAAACTTTCGACACCCAAAAATTCATCTCCACATTCACCAAAAGGCCAAAGTCCTTTTTTGAAAAGGACTTAACTGATAATAAAGATAAGCTCGCCAAAGAAATAGACCATAAAAACGTATTGGTCATAGGCGGTGCCGGCACGATCGGTTCTTCTTTTATTCAGGCTTTATTGAAGTTCAAACCAAGAAAATTGGTTGTTGTGGACACCTCCGAGAACGGTTTGACCGAGCTTGTGCGCGATTTGCGGTCATCCGTCGGGCTTAATTTGCCCAATGAATTGCTTACATATCCGGTCAGTTTTGGCGACCCTGTCTTTGAAAAAATATTCCGTGCGCACGGTCGGTTTGATATTGTCGCCTGTTTTGCGGCGCACAAGCACGTCCGTTCCGAAAAAGACCCGTTCAGCATAGAGGCGATGGTCGAGAACAATGTTTTTCGCACCAAAAACCTATTGGACCTATTGTTGAAAATGCCGCCGGAACATTTTTTTTGTGTATCAACCGATAAGGCCGCAAACCCTGTGAACGTAATGGGCGCATCCAAAAAAATGATGGAAGATGTCATTTTGGCCTATGCGAAAAAACTGCCCGTGACGACCGCCCGTTTTGCGAACGTCGCGTTTTCAAATGGCTCTTTATTGGCCGGTTTCTTTGACAGGTTGGCGAAAAAACAGCCGCTTTCTGTGCCTTTGGGCATCAAGCGGTTCTTTGTTTCGCCACAGGAATCGGGGGAACTGTGCCTTTTGGCCTGCGTTTTGGGGCAATCCGGTGATATTTTCTTCCCAAAGTTGGCAGAGGATACAATGGTCAGCTTTGATGCGATTTGTGAAAAATTTATTCATGCGCTCGGCCTTGATTTGGATAGATGCGAAAGCGAAGAAGATGCCCGCCAAAAGGCCGTTAAACTTGGCAATAACCCAACTTCTTGGCCAGTATATTTTTTTAATTCAGATACTTCTGGGGAAAAATCCTTTGAGGAATTTTATACGGAAAACGAGAAAAAAGACCTCCGAAAATTCAAATCGTTGGGCATCGTTAAATCAAAGAACAGGCAGTCCGTTGCGCAGGTTTCGCGTTCAATCAAGCGGTTAAAACAGCTTTTCGCTTCCGAAAACCTCGAAAAATCGGCGATTGTTGATTGCCTTGCAGAGATTGTGCCCGGCTTTGCCCACTTGGAAACGGGGAAAAGCCTTGACCAGAAAATGTGAATTCATAAATGCCGCAAAGACGCGGAGGCCGCAAAGTTTTTAAAATACCTTTGCGCTCCCCGTGTCTTTGCGGCAAATTCGTGATTGAACGGATAAAACCACCACCACCATGACACTTTTAAGCGGCCCAAACATCGCGGGGAATGAATGGAAATACATCAAGGATTGTCTCGACACGGGCTGGGTATCGTCCGTTGGGGGCTATGTGACCAAATTTGAACAAATGGTCGCCGATTTTGCTGGCTGCAAATTCGGTGTGGCAACCACAAATGGCACTTCCGCTATTCATATCGCATTGGAACTGTCCGGTGTTAAAAGGAACGATCTGGTGATTGTGCCGAACATCACTTTTATCGCTTCCTGCAACGCCATTAAATATACTGGCGCCGACCCTATTTTAATGGACATAGATGCCGAAACCTGGCAGATGGACTTGGACTTAATGGAGGATTTTTTGCGAACGAAAACTATTAGGCACAATAATGAATTATTGTCAAAGGGAAATGGCCGCCGTATCTCCGCAATCATGCCCGTTCATGTTTTGGGCAATATGTGCGACATGGAGCGGTTGATGGCGCTGGCCAATGAATTTCAACTAAAAGTTATTGAGGATTCAACAGAGGCGCTCGGTTCTTATTTTAACGGAAAACACGCTGGCTCTTTTGGCGAATTTGGCACTTTTAGTTTCAACGGCAACAAGATCATCACAACGGGCGGCGGCGGCATCATTGTGACCAATGATGAAAAATTGGCCAAAAAGGCAAAGCATATCACGACACAGGCCAAATCTGACCCGATGGAATATATCCATGATGAGATAGGCTATAATTATCGGTTGGTCAATGTATTGGCCGCTATGGGCGTTGCGCAAATGGAATTGTTGCCCGCTTTTATAGAAAGGAAAAAAGAAATTGATGCTTTTTATAAAGCCGAACTGGCCGCAATTTCTCCTGAAATTAAATTTCAAAAAATCATGCCCGGTGTTGAGCCGAACAGATGGTTGTTCACCTATCGGTCAGATAGGATGCAAGAAACGTTGGTTGCCTTGAATGAGGTTGGCCTCCAATCCCGCCCTTTTTGGCGGCCAATGAACCGGTTAAGGATGTTTGAAAATGACCTATATTATAACCATGAAGATAATTCAGGCAAGATCTATGGTGAATGTTTGAGCATACCTTGCTCCACCAATATTACCGATGAAGAGATGAAACAAGTGGTTGAAAAAATTGCCGAAGTGTTTGAACCCGTAGCCGCTTAATATCCATGTTCTATCTGTACGTTAAACGGTTTTTTGACATCATTATCTCTGTTATCGGGATACTTGTTTTTAGTGTTTTGTTGATTCCGATAGCCGTAATCTTGCGCTTCACCGGCGAGGGCCATGTTTGGTATTTTCAGGAAAGGGTCGGTTATAAAAACAAGCTTTTCAATATCTGGAAATTTGCCAC
>JANOQP010000015.1:0-4414 GCA_031414895.1 Saprospirales bacterium | reverse complement strand
TTGCTTGCAATCATCTAAATGGGCTATGTGAAAACCTCTATTGTGCCTATGTGGTAAACAGTTACGATTATCCAATAATGGCCTGAATAAAATCAGGGAACAAAGACGGTTTCAATAAAACAGGCAGCCCCAAACCGAACACCGCGCCCCAAAAGTGCGCCGCATGGTCGATGTTCGACCCACCGCGACGGCTTGCGTAGGTCTCAAAAGCGAGGTACAAAATGCCGAAAAGCCATGCTTTTATCGGGATGGCGGCATACAAATAGATATTGCTATCGGGGCTAAAAAGGATGCTCGCGAACGTCACTGCCGAGACCGCACCCGATGCGCCGATGCTCGCGAATGACGGGTTGTTTTTGTGCTGAAAATAGCCGGGAAGCCCTGCGAAAATGACCGCCAACAAATAAAACACGAGGTAAAACGTGCGGCCAAAGCCAAATTCGGCAGCAAATTGCCGCTCGACCGCCGTTCCGAAACTCCACAAAACGAACATATTTACGCCCAAGTGCATCCAATCTGCATGGACAAAACCGCTCGTGAGCCAGCGATAAAACTCGCGCGTCCGGCTCTCTTCATAGGGCCAATGCTTCATTTTGATGATGACCTCGCGATTTTGAAAGCCCAAATACGAAATGAGGATGGTGAAAGCGACAATGATCAAGGTGATGGACATGGTTGTTATTCGTTGTGATATGGTTCATTTTTGGCAATCGAAAACGCGCGGTAAAGTTGTTCGAGGAACATCACGCGGATCAATTGGTGCGGAAAGGTCATTTTCGAGAGCGAGATTTTCATGTCGGCGCGCGAATATATTTCGGGAGAAAACCCGAACGCCCCGCCGATCAGGAATACGATGCGCTTTTGGCCGGTCGCGAGGCGGTTTTGGAGCCAGTTCGACAGTTCGACAGAACCAAGTTCCTGCCCGCGCTCGTCCAAAATGACCAAAAAATCGCCCGGTTCGAGCTTTTTCAACACCAGTTCGCCCTCTTTTTTCTTTAAAATATTGGGCTCGGCCTTTTCGCGCACGTCCGGGAAAATGACAAAATCGAACGGCAAATACCGCCCGATTCGCCCGGCGTAGACAGCCGCGCCATCCTCGACCCAACCGCGCTCGGATTTCCCGATGGCCCAAAGTTCGATTTTAGCCATGTTGGGCGGTTTTTAGGCGGGCGGAAATGCGGTCAAAAAGCTGGGCCCGCTCCTCTTTTGTCAAAAAAATGCCGATCTCCTCGACGAGCGATTGGCGTTCCCAAAATTCGCCCAAAATTTCCTTTGCAATTTCGGTCGTCGCTGTCGGCGATTTCCGGTTGAGGTTGGCCAAAAACTCGCGCGTTTTTTCGGCGGGCTGCCGCCCAAAATGCTCGCGAAGGTGGTCGGCCAACAGTCTTTTCACGAGCCGGAAAAAGGGCGCGGGCGCATATTTCAAAAAATAATCAACGTGCAGGGCCAAAATATCCGGGTCGCCCTCGGCTTCGAGATAGGCGGCGAGGACGGGCGTTTGGCCCTCTGCTGCCAATATTTTGGCGATCCGGCGCCGCGTGGCCCCTGTTTGCGGCTGGTTGCGGAGGGCAAAAAGGACGGTTTCGAGCGTCTTTGGCCAGTTTTTGGCGGCGGCGGTTTTAAGTTTTTCGAAAAACGAAAAATTGCTGGTCGCCAAAAACTGCGCCTGCAAATGCTCGGCCTGCGAATTTTTGTCGCCCAATTTGCCCGCGACCTCAAAAAGGAAATCGCTCAAAATGGCGGCCTCGTGCGGCCTCGGCTGCTTTTTTTCGAGATAAAAAAGGCAGATTTCCTTCGCCGTCGCCCATTCCGAGCGGTCAAAAAGCAGCAAAACGGTCTCCTGTATTTCCTCAAAACTGTCCCGATCGACCATTGTTTTCAACAAAAAATCGGTCTTTTCGAGCCTCGGAAAACAGGTGGCGGCGAGTTTGAACAAAAAAAGCGGGCCATCCGGACGGGCCAAAATGAGTTTTTCAACGTCGTCGAACTGTCCCTTCCGCGCCGATTTTTCCACAAAAAAATCGAGCAGGTCGGCTTCCATCGCGGGCAAAACGAGGTCCTTTTCCAATATTTCAACAAAAAAACGGTGGACCTCCCCGCCCAGGCCGGGCGCAATATTTGGCCGCAGGCCGACCGCGCTCAACCTCCGCAGCGCGGCGAGCATGAACTTCTCGACGTGCTGGGCGCGGGCCCCGGAAAGCGACGGCGCGAGCGGGGCCAGTTTCCGCAGGACATTGCCGCCGACCTGGAAAACGGTCGTGAAATTGTCGTCCCCAAATGCGGCGGATTGCTGTTTTTCGAGGTCGCCGAGCGTGGACATAAGTTGCCGGAAATCGTGGTCGCGGCATTTTGGCGACCGGCAGGGCTGGATGACGGCATCGAGCAACTGGCCAAAAAAATCGGCCGTGCCGGGCAGTTCGGCGGCAAAACGGGTCTTCAGGGCGAGGGCAAATTCGCGGTCGTTTTGGGCATATTCGCGTATAAAATCGGCCAATCTTTCGGGCGCGACCTGCGCCAAAATGTTCGCCGTGGTGAGCTTTTTTGACCCGCTTTCGGCCTTTATTGCGGGCTTTTCGCGTTCGCGGCGTTCTTTTTCGTAAAAATGCCGGAGCGTGATGAGCGTCGCCGCGACGTGCGGGCAGCAACGGGGCCGGGCCGGGCCGGGCCGGCATTCGCAGGTGAACCCCTTCACTTTCGTGGCCGCAAAAAGCACCTCGACCTCGACATGAAAATCGGCCGTTGCGACCTCGGCGAGCCAGAATTTGGGCTCCACCTCGCTCAATTTGCGCACCGCGCCCGCCGCATGGAGGTCCTGCGCCGCGTCCCAAACATCCGGCGGGAGCTTGAACTCAAAATCCTTCAGTGAAAAAGCGTGCAAAGTGGTAGGTTTTGGTTTGAACGGGCGAAAATAGGGCGGTTGTGTGCCTTTAAAAGACTTTCGTTCCAACAAATTTCCACTCGTCCCGGCGCACCTTTGCCCCCGTTCCCAGTTTTCAATTATTTGATGATCACGCTATCATGTCCACAAATTTTCAAAATAAAAATACCGCCCCAGTCCAAAAACACCCCGATGCGGCGGGTTTTTACGGCAGTTTCGGCGGCGCGTTCATCCCAGAGCTGCTCCATGCGAACGTTGAAGAGTTGCAGGAAAACTACCTGAAAATCCTCGGCGACCCCGGATTTCAGGCCGATTTCCAGAAACTTTTGCGCGATTATGTGGGCCGCCCGTCGCCGCTTTTTTTGGCAAAAAGGCTTTCCGAAAAGGTCGGCGCGAAGGTTTATTTGAAACGCGAGGACCTCAACCATACCGGTGCCCACAAGATCAACAACACGGTCGGCCAGA
This sequence comes from Saprospirales bacterium, assembly GCA_031414895.1. GTDB lineage: Bacteria > Bacteroidota > Bacteroidia > Chitinophagales > Saprospiraceae > JANOQP01. The sequence continues at coordinate 1,071 of JANOQP010000015.1, read as the reverse complement.
TCCTCATCGCGCAAAGGCTCGGCAAAAAACGCATCATCGCCGAGACCGGCGCGGGTCAGCACGGCGTGGCGACGGCCACCGTTTGCGCGCTCATGGGCCTCGAATGCATCGTCTATATGGGCGAGGTGGACATTGCCCGGCAGGCCCCGAACGTCGCCCGGATGCGGATGCTCGGCGCGACCGTTGTCCCGGCCATGAGCGGTTCGCGGACGCTGAAGGATGCGACCAACGAGGCCATCCGCGACTGGATCAACAACCCCGTGGACACGCATTATATCATCGGCTCCGTCGTCGGGCCGCATCCGTACCCCGACCTCGTGGCGCGACTGCAATCCATCGTTTCGGAAGAAATCATGGCGCAACTCATTGATTGTGAGGGAGTTTCGATCCCGTCGCGGGTCGTGGCCTGTGTCGGCGGCGGCTCCAATGCGGCGGGCGCGTTCTTTCATTTCATCGAAAACCCGGCGGTAAAACTGGTCGCCGTCGAGGCCGCGGGCCACGGCATTTCCACCGGAAAATCGGCCGCGACAATGGTCCTCGGCCGCGCCGGGGTCATCCACGGATCGCTCACGATGCTCATGCAGGACGGCGACGGGCAGATCACCGAGCCGCATTCCATCTCGGCTGGGCTCGATTACCCGGGCATCGGGCCCATTTACGCCCACTTGATGGAAACTGGCCGAGCCGATTTCATGTCGATAACCGATGATGAAGCGGTCGCGGCGGCCTTTGAACTGGCGCGTTTGGAGGGCATCATACCCGCGCTCGAAACGGCCCACGCACTCGCGGCGCTCGAAAAAATGGCATTTTCGGAAAACGAAATTGTCGTCGTCTGCCTGTCCGGGCGCGGCGACAAGGATTTGGAATGTTATATGAAGGCGATGGATGAGGGCATGATTTGAGTTTTGCGGATGGTTTGCCCGCATTACTTTGCACCAAAATTTTTCGTGACTATTTAGCCATCAGCCCCAGAGGGGCGAAATGTTGGTAGGAATGCCTGATACCAGCCTTGTTTTAGCCCCAGCGGGGCGGAATGTTGCTGGCATGGTAAAGATTTCGCCCCGCTGGGGC
>JANOQP010000014.1:0-2168 GCA_031414895.1 Saprospirales bacterium | reverse complement strand
CCACAAATTTTGCAGTGAACAACCTGCCGCCACTTTGGAAACGGTCCCCTCTAAAATTCCAGTGTGCGCACGAGGCAACTTTGCAAATGGAGCTAATAAACTGGGCAGAAATGGGCAAAAAGCCCACGCTTTCCCGATTCCTGTCCGAATATCTCTCCGATTTACCCGATGATTTGCCGTCCGAGGCCATCTTGGACATCACAAAATGGGCAATCCTAAAATGGGAAGCCTGGTACGCCCCAAAACCCGAACTCGAAACCGCCTGATTTTTCAGGAAAAACACCGCTCCGATGGGCGGTGTTTTTTTTTCACCGCACTACTTTTTTTGAAAAATAACATGGAAAACAACGACCCAATCCGCCTCACCCAATATTCGCACGGCGCGGGCTGTGGCTGCAAAATCAGCCCTAAAATTTTGGATAACATCCTGAAAACCAGTGGTTTAGCTCAAAATACCTACCCAAATCTTTTGGTCGGCAACGAGGAGCGCGACGATGCCGCCGTGTTCGACCTCGGCGACGGTTCGGCAATCGTCTCGACGACCGATTTTTTCATGCCCATCGTGGACGACCCGTTCGAGTTTGGCCGCATCGCCTCGGTGAACGCCATTTCGGACGTTTATGCGATGGGCGGGCGACCACTTTTGGCCATCGCCATTTTGGGCTGGCCCATCAATTTGTTGTCGCCCGAAGTGGCCAATGCGGTCATCGAGGGCGGCCGTTCGGCGTGTGCCGACGCGGGCATCCCGCTCGCGGGCGGGCATTCGATTGACTGCCCGGAGCCGGTTTTTGGCCTGGCCGTGACGGGCCGCGTTTTGATAAAAAACCTCAAAAAAAATGGCGGCGCGCGCCACGGTTCGCAGCTTTTTTTGACAAAACCGCTCGGCGTCGGTATCCTCACAACGGCCCAAAAAAAAGGTTTTCTCCTCCCTGAACACGCCCGGATTGCGCCTGAAAGCATGATGTCGCTCAATAAAATTGGCGAAAAACTCGGCGAACTGCCCTATGTCGAGGCCATGACCGACGTGACGGGCTTCGGGCTTTTGGGCCATTTGACCGAAATGTGCGCCGCGAGCGATGCCTCCGCGACCGTCCATTTTGACCGCGTGCCGACGATAGACCGGGCCGTGCTGGACTATTATTTGGACAAAAAATGCGTCCCCGGCGGCACCGTCCGAAACTGGGACAGCTACGGCCACAAAATCAGCGGTGCGACCGATCTGCAACGCACCATTTTGGCCGATCCGCAGACGAGCGGCGGGCTTTTGGTGGCAGTCTCGGCTTCGCAAACAGCTGATTTTCAATCGTTTATGAAAGAAAATGGCTTTTCGGTGGAGGCTTTGGGGGCAATCACGGCGGCTCGGGAATGGGTGGTCGAGGTGGTTTGATTTTTCAAAAAAGCCCCGAAAGTGGTCCGTCTGCCGAATTTCAAAAAAGAAAAAGGGATTAACTTTGCTCAAAAATTAAGAAAAAATGGCCACAACCGCACGCGTTTCCCCGCCTTTCGAGCCCCGCGCAAAATCGCCGCGCAAACGTGCCGTGCCAGCCGCGCTCGTCCGCGAGACCATCAACGGCATCCCGTTTTATTACCGGGGATATCGGGATGTTTTGAACAAAAAATTGACACTTGACGATATTATGGCTGACTCTGGGCTTCAAGCATTCCTCAAAAAATACTTTTACGACCTCCTTTTACGCGCCCTCGACCCACAACTTTTCGAGGTCTATATGGGCGAGGTCGGTGCGCACCTCGAACATAAGAGCAATATGGGCCTCGATGTCGCGGTCTTTGAAACGGCACAACTGCCGGGCGAAAAGTTCGGATTTGGCTACCTTGATGTGCTCCCAAAATTTGTCATCGAAATCGACATGAAGGTTTCGATAGATGAAACGGGCATCGAGAATTTCGCCCAATTCCTCAATTTGAAGACCCAAAAGCTGTTCGATTCGGGGGTCGAGCGACTTATTTGGGTGATCTCGGCGAGCAAAAAAGTGGTCATCGCCATGCCTGGGGAGGATTGGCTCATCGTTGATTGGAACAAGGACATCGAACTTTGGCAGGGTGTGAAGGCGAACATCGGACAGCACCTCAAAAAGCGGGGCATCAACCCCGATGTTTTTGGAAAATAGCTGAATAGGAACGGTTTTAAAATAAAGGTACAAATTGAC
>JANOQP010000013.1:0-4928 GCA_031414895.1 Saprospirales bacterium | reverse complement strand
GAGGGGCGGAATATTGGTAGAATATTCCCATGCGATTGTTTGTTTTAGCCCCAGCGGGGCGGAATGTTTTGGTATTTGCGATAAACATTCCGCCCCGCTGGGGCTAAAAAAACATCACGGGGCGTGGTTTCTACCAACATTTCGCCCCTCTGGGGCTATTCAAAACCACCAATCAAGTGCATCTCCGTCACGTTGTGGGACTGGCAGATGCGTTTGATTTCGACGAGTTGGGTGGCGGTTAGGTTCATTTTTTACTTTTTACAAACCACCTGCCCCCGATACTTCAAATTAATCGTCTCATACCGCTGAAACCCCTCCCTTGTCATGGCCTCTTTGTAAAAATTCTTCAGCCGCCAAAACTTGTTCTCCAAGTTCTTGATGCCCCCGACGATGATTTTCTGGTCGCCAATCAACGGCACGAGGACAAAATCGCCGCCCTCCGTCAAATGTATCTGTTGGATGAGGCTGTTCAAAAAATCGTCCGCCGCGATGGCCTGGTTCAGTTGAAAAAGGTCTTTCAGCGGCGACTTCTTTTTTGTCAAAAAATCGGGCGAGTACGGCGGCAGGTTGCCCGTCGCCACCACCACCCGCGCTGCGAAATTGCGGCTCGGCGGCATCTTCGCCCCGTTGATGTCGAGGTAATAGTTGCTCCCGCTCCCGTCCATGACCCTCAAAACCGGTTCGCGCTGTTCGATGCGGACATGGATTTGCGCGTGCGCATCCAAAAAAGCATCTGCGTTTTTCACGAACGGGTCCATTTCGAGCGCGGTCTCGATGCGCTCCACCTCCAATTGCCCGACCGGGATGCCCTGCAAATTGTTGCCGAACGCCCGCATCAGTACATTCTTCACGTCGCGCTCGTTGATGAGCTTTTCGCCCTTCGCCAGCGGCACGACTTCTATCAAAGTCTCCGACGAGGGCGCATTTTTTCGCTTCGCCACCGCCGAAATCAGCACCAGCCCGCTCACCAGCACGAACGCGACCCAACCGAGGCGGTCGTAGCGGAGACGTGGGAGAGATGGTACTTTTAGCATTGGATAGGTGATGGTTTATGTTTGAATTTCTATTTTTTTGATTTACGATTTACGAGTGACGAACTATGATTTACGATTGATTAATGATTGATTGATTGATTGATTGATTGATTGATTGATTGATTTTAGAATTTGAGGCGGGTCGGGCTCGATAGCGGCCCATTCGTAACTCGTAAATCGTCACTCGTATATCGTAAATCAAAAAAATCAACCCTTAAAAAATTCGTAATCCAATATCCAAAATTCATCCTTTCTGAACCGCTCGCTTTATGTCTTTCAATAATCCGTCAATGTCCCCTGCGCCCAAAGTTAAAACGACTTCCACATCTTTACCAACAAGGATGTTTAAAAGTCCTTCCTTTGATGTGGAAAACTTATCAACATTTTTTATTTTGCCCAAAAGCCAGTCGGAATCGACCCCTTTTATGGGCGTTTCGCGTGCCGGATAGATGGGAAGGAGGATGACGGTGTCCAACATTTCAAGTGCGCGGGCGAAGTCGTCGGCAAAATCCCGCGTCCGCGAGAACAGGTGCGGCTGAAAAATGCCCGTGATTTTCTTGTCGGGATACAGTTCCCTTGCCGCCGAAATCGTAGCCGTCAGTTCTGCCGGATGATGCGCGTAATCATCTATAAAGGCCGGCCCGCTCCCATCCTTTTTGGGTTTTAAAATAAATTCGAACCGCCTTTTGACACCATGAAAACTGGACAGCGCGGCCCGAATCCTCGACTTCGGAACGCCCGCGAAAATCGCACAAGCAATCGCTGCAGTCGCATTTTCAACATTGTGTTTGCCCGGATAGCGCATCTTGAAATCCTTAAATGTCCCCATCGGCGACCGCAAATCGAACAGCGACCAACCGTTCTCGATCCGGTGGTTCATCGCCCGAAAATCGCCCATTTCATAGCCAAACGTGTGGATTTTCAGCTTTTCAGTAGTCGGTCGCGTCAATGGTTGGTCGGCCTTGTAAAGCAAAACGCCGCCCGGTTTGATCTGTCGCGCGAACTGTTCATAGCTTTCAATAACTTCTTCTGCCGAGCCGTAAATGTCCAAATGGTCGGCATCCACCGAATTGACGACACCGATTTCGGGGTGCAATTGGAGGAAACTGCGGTCATATTCGTCCGCCTCCGCGACCACCCAATCGGATTTCCCCTCGACAAAATTGCTGTTCAAATTGATGGAAATCCCGCCCAAAAACGCCGTCGCATCCGTGCCGCCCGACCGTAAAAGGTGCGCTGTCATGCTCGAAGTCGTCGTTTTTCCGTGCGCCCCGCCAATGGCGATGCAGCGTTTGCTTTGGCTGATAATGCCCAAAACCTCTGCACGCTTTTTAAGCGGTATTTTTTTGTCAATAAAATAATTGAGTTCCAGCATATCGGTCGGAACAGCCGGGGTCCAGACCGCCAAATCCACATTTTTGGGGATGAATTTTATATCATCCTCATAGTGGACTTTCATGCCCTCTTTTGACAAGGCCTTGGTCAAGTCTGTTTCTGCCTTATCGTATCCATGAACTTCCACGCCTTTTTTGTGAAAATAACGCGCCAAAGCCGACATGCCAATGCCGCCTATTCCGATAAAGTAGATGTTTTTAATTGCGCTTAACTGCATAATGATTTAACTCAAATGTGTTATATAAGTTTCTTTATTTTTGTTGCAAAAAGTCTATTGACTTTGATCAGACATAACCCGATTTTATTACCGGAATACCAATAGCCTGATCACATTCGCAATATCCTTTGCCGCATTCGGTTTCCCCAATTGATGGATAGCCTCCGACAAACTATGGTTCAAAGAAAAATTGCGCAAAATCAAATCAGCTTCCAACAACATCCTATCAACCGCTTCATTATCGATTATCAATCGAGCAGCTCCTTTTTCAACCAAAGCCATTGCATTTTTCGTCTGATGATCCTCCGCAACATTGGGCGAGGGAATCAAAATCGCAGGTTTCCCGACCAAACAAAGTTCACTCACGCTCAATGCGCCCGCCCGCGAAATCACCACATCTGCCGCCGCATAAACCAAGTCCATCCTATCAATAAACGGCATGATTTTTACATGGCTCAATAGAGCTGATTCACAGTCTTTATAATTATCAAAATAAAACCTGCCACATTGCCATAAAACCTGAATATCCGATTTGTTTTTATGGAGATACTCAACCCCCGCTTTCATCGCGTCGTTCAATGTTTTCGAGCCTAAACTGCCGCCCAAAACCAATATCGTTTTTTTCGCACCGTCCAGTTCATAATGTGCTATTGCTTCATCCCTTTTTCCAGTCAAATCAACTATATCCTGCCTAACGGGATTTCCGGTAAAAACAATCCTTCCCTTTGGAAAAAATGTTTCCATCCCATCATACGCGACACATATTTTATCAACTTTATTGCTCAAAATTCGGTTGGTTGCTCCAGCAAAACCGTTTTGTTCCTGAATAACTGTTTTGATGTTTTTACCAACAGCTGCCTGCATAATCGGCCCGCTTGCATAACCACCAACACCAACCACCACATCTGGTTTAAACCGATTGACAATTTGACGTGCCCTGAAATAACTGTGGATCAATTTTATTGGGAACAACAAGTTTTGCACCGTCAATCTCCGCTGAAAACCACTAATCCACAATCCTTCAATTTTATATCCCGCTTTCGGGACGCGCGCCATTTCCATTTTGCCTTCTGCGCCGACAAACAGGATTTCTGTTGCCGGGTCTATCAATTTTAGTGCATCCGCTATTGCTATAGCTGGAAATACATGGCCGCCCGTTCCGCCGCCCGTTATCAAGACCTTCAATGCGTTTACGTTTGCTTTTGCCATTGGTTATTCAGTTGGTATTTCGGTCACGTCCTCAATGTATTTCGATACAGAAAGTATGATGCCCAACGCTATCGAACTAAACAAAAGACTGGTGCCGCCCATTGAAATCATGGGCAATGTCAATCCGGTTACTGGAACCAAATGCACCGCAACTGCCATGTTTGCCAACGCAGTTAATACCATGCTCAAACTCAAACCTATCGCCAATAAGGCACCGAACGCTTTTGGGCTTTTTGTTACCAACGATACTGTCCGAAAGAACAAGAGCATATAGAGAAACAGCACAACCGCACCGCCGATTAAGCCCCATTCTTCACAAATGATTGCGAATATAAAGTCTGCATAAGCATACGGCACAAAGTTGCGGCAAATGGAATTGCCCGGTCCAACGCCAAACCAACCACCCCGCGCAATCGCTATTTTCGATTGTTGCACTTGATAACCACCGTCTTCTTCGCCCAAAAACTCGGTCAATCGGGTTATCCATGTTTCATATCGGATATGTCCGGGGAAAAACTTGCCAATCGCTATCAAAATAGCAAAGCCCACTATCCCCAAGAAGAACAACAATAAAATGTATTTCGTTGAGACGCGACCAATGAACATCAATGCGATACAAGTTAAGAACAACAATGCCGCAGTTGATAAATTCGCTGGCGCAATCAATCCGCATATCAACAAAACAGGGACGATAATCGGCACAAAAGCCTGATTGAAGTCCTTGATATAATCCTGTTTTGCTGTCAAGATATTTGACACATACATTATCAACGCTATTTTGGCAAAATCGGAGGTCTGAAAACTGATGCCGCCAATCGTTAACCAACGGTGCGCCTCGTTCAAATTTGTGCCAAACAACAACGTGACTGCCAATAAAGGGACTGCCAAATAGAGCATAAACTTGCTCAAAACCTTGAAGCGCATATAGTGCATCAGGTGAAAAATATAGACCACCAACAGACCAAACGCCAACATCGCCAAGTGTTTCAGGATGATTGAAGTTGTATCTCCTTCCTGCATTTTCCAAGCCAGCGAACCCGATGCCGATGCAACCGCCAAAAAACTGACCAACG
>JANOQP010000012.1:0-2448 GCA_031414895.1 Saprospirales bacterium | reverse complement strand
AAGCCTGTTTCACCTGCATCGAAAAACCCGCGCGGGCATCCTCGATCTGCAAGCGGATTTTTTCGGATTCGAGGCGCGACACCTGCATTTTTGAGCGGTTTTGGCCCGCATCGTAAAGGGTGTAATTGAGGCCGATCTGCACCAGGCCATACGCTTGTTCATCAAAAAAACGATAGCCAAAACCTTGAAAGCCAAACTCTCCACCGAGATGGGCCGAGGGCAGTTTTCGGTGGTCCTTTTGCTGCGCCAATTGAAGGCCGTAGATTTTCGCGACCTGTTCCAACTGCTTGATTTCCAACCGGTTGGCGTTCGCCGAGGCGAGCATTTCATCCATTGAAAAAGTTTTTAGCCCTTGCTGCCAAAGGCTCGAGTCCAGCCGAATTTCCGCCGTCGGGCTTTCCTCGTTCATCAAAAAAAAGAAGTATGCGCGGGCCGTTTTTTGCGCCTGTTTTATCTTGAAAAGCTCTTGTTCGGCGCGGCTTTTTTCGTACTCGGCAGAGGCGATCACATCGCGCGTGGCAACATTGTTTTTGACCAGCGATTGATTGAGCCGGAGCATTTCATCGAGCAGGGCGACGCTTGCCGACCAGATTTTTTCGGCCTCGGTAGCCTGCGCAAAATGGAGATAGGCCGCCCGCACCTCCGCCCGCAGGGCCTGGGCGAGGGCGGCTTTTTTTAGGGCAAAATTTTGGCCCAGTTCGCGCTGTATCAACAGGTTGTGCCGCAGGTCCGGGTTGAAAACGGGTTGCGCGAACCGGATCTTTGTCTCCTGAAAATTGTTCGGCAAAAAATTGATCTGCACGTTCTCGACCTGCTGAAAATTGTTGCTCGCCGTCAGTTGGTTGAGCGTCGAATAGACCGGGTTGAGCAGGTCGCCTATCGGGAAATAGAGGCTGCGCCCGCCCGCCGCGAGCGTGTAGTTTGCCGAAAAATGGGCCGATGGCCGATAAAGTGCGCGTGCCTGCCGGATCGCCTCGCGGTTTTTTTCGAGGTCAAAATCCTGCAATTGCATCGCGCGGTTGCTTTGCAGGGCCTGTTCGATATAATCATCGAGAAAATTGGGGGGGCTGCTCGAACGGGGCGTTTGGGCGGACAAAAAAACGGGCAGGAGGAGGCCGAAAAACATTGATTTTTTCATGCCGCAATAATCCAAAAAAGGCCGATCCGGTTCATTGTTTTTTAGCTGGACGGTCGTTTTTTCCGTCCGTTTCGTTCAAATTTTTGAAAAAGCCCGCAACACCTGTCCGTTCTCGGTCCGGATCTTCAGGAAATAGTTGCCAGCTGGCAGGTCTTTGGGCCAATAAAACCACTCGTTTGGCCCGCCGGCGAACCATTTTTCGGCCCCCTCGAAAACCGTTTTCCCCAATTCGTCAGTGACGGAAAATTGGCAGGGGCCGCCCCTTTTCAACGAAAAAAGCACGTTCAATTGCCCATCGACCGGGTTTGGGCACAAAACCGGGGCAATTTCAAAACCGTCGGTTTCCCCGGCGGGCGAGGTGCATTTCGAGCCGCGCACCAAAATGTCGTCGAGGTCGAGCCGATGGTCGTTTTTCGAGTTGTGCAAAAAGGCGAGGTAGACCGTTTGGCCCGCGAAGTCGTTGAGGTAATAGCTGTGTGGCTCCAGTTTGCAGAGGTTGGCCTGGTCGTTGTACTTAAAATAGGCGGTGTCGGTGAACGAATTGGCATGGATATAACCGGGCGAAAAACCGAAATCCGCCGGGTCCACCGAGGTCGAGTTGGCCGGGTATTTTATGCATTCAGCGGCGCCAAAAAGGGTGTCCTTGAAGCTTTCGACAAAGTTGTCGGTCGTCGAAATGAGCAAATAATAGCCGTCCATATAAGCGGGCCCTTCGAGCGGCGCGGATTTCCAATGGATGGACGCCTTGCTGTCGCAAAGCTTGATCGGCGGCAAAATGAGCCAGTTGTGGTTGTACGCGCCCGTGTCCGCGAGGTAGGAAAAGCTGGTGAAAAGGTCGTTTTTTTGCCCGTTCGGAAACGGGAAAGTGCCGTACTCGGAGTACCAATTTTGGGGCGCGGCCGGGTTGGCACTTTTCTCCTCGTCCTCGTCAAAATTGACCCAGACCGTATCGTTGCCGCTGGGAAAGGCCAGCATGTCCAAGCTGGGGTCGATCGTAAAATCCTCGAAAAGGAGCGTATCGTTTTGAGCGCCAGCGAAGTTCGGCAGCAGCAAAAGGGAAAGAAAAAGCCAGTTTTTCATTAGAAACCTGATTTTTAAGTTAAAGTAACAACTTAGCCATCAGCCCCAGAGGGGCGAAATGTTGGTAGGACTGCCTGAAACCAGCCTTGTTTTAGCCCCAGCGGGCAATGTCGTTTACTTAAGGAAATATGGGTTGAAAAAAGCACCAATCTCAAACTCAACCACGATGTCACCCTGTAAGGGTCTGCCCAAGTTTTGCAGGAATTTTGAGCAATTGCACGCAAGTTTCG
>JANOQP010000011.1:0-6167 GCA_031414895.1 Saprospirales bacterium | reverse complement strand
GACGGCGATATCGAGAATATCAAACTGACCTATGCCGCCGATTTCGCGCGCGGTGAATCCATCCTGAAAGGCCGCCATATGGATATTCGTGTGGGCAACGGGTTCGACGTGCATGCCTTTTGCCCCGGCGATCATGTCTGGCTGTGCGGTGTTTCGGTGCCGCATGACAAGGGCCTGCTGGGCCATTCCGACGCGGACGTCGGCATGCACGCCCTGACCGACGCCATCTATGGCGCGCTGGCGGAAGGCGACATTGGCCAGCACTTCTCACCAAGTGATCCGCAATGGAAGGGTGCCGCCAGCCACATCTTCCTTGCCCATGCCATGACCCGCGTGAAAGCACGCGGCTTTACCCTGATGAACGCTGATGTCACGCTGATCTGCGAACGCCCCAAAATCGGCCCGCATTTTTACTTTTGCACCAAAAAATGCAAATCCTATCCGATCGGCAGGTCCGTCAAAAAATCCGCCGCCTCGCCATCCAAATTCTCGAAAAAAACTTCGGCGAGCCAGAAATCATCCTTGCCGGAATGAACAACAATGGTTTTGGTTTTGCCGAAATGTTGCTCGCCGAACTTGCGCCAATCTGCCCGACGACGACCAAGATCACGCTCACGCGGTTGAGTTTAAGCCCAGCAAACCCGCTGGCAAAACCTATTTCGATCGACCTGCCGGATGCAAAATTGGCTGGGCGCGTCATTATTATAGTGGACGACGTGGCAAATAGTGGGCGGACGCTCTTTTTTGCCATGAAACCATTGATGGAAATTTTGCCAAAACGGGTCGAAGTCGCCGTTTTGATCGAACGGACGCACAAGGCTTTCCCCATAAAATGCGATTATGTGGGCCTCGCACTCGCCACGACTTTGCTCGAAGATGTGGACTGCCAGATCCGCGAAAAGGGAGAATTGACGGTCCATTTGAACTGACGCGGGTTACTTATTTTGTGAATATTGGGATGAAGGGACAACCGATTCGATCCAAAACTCGTTTAGGTTCGTATTGTATAAAACCAAATCTGCACCAATCATCTCGCCATGCGACTTTTACTGCTGCCCCTTTTTTTTCTCTTTTTTGCCGAAAAACCTGCGCCAAATGCCTTAAATAATGAGAACCCGTGGGTTTTCAAACATGAAAAATCGGGCATCCGCGTCTTTTATCGCGACCCCGGAACCGGTGTTTATGAACTGCGTTTGACGACAAAAGTTCCCGGAACGCTCCACTCGATTGCCGCCCTGCTCACCGATGTCGAGGCTTACCCAAAATGGGTCTATAAAACGAGCGAGGCTTGGCGCGTCCGCACGACCAGCGCCAACGAGATGTACTATTATGTCGTCTCCGATTTCCCGTGGCCGATGGACGACCGCGACGTGGTGGTCGTCTCGCGCATCCATCAGGACAAAAACTCAAAGGCGCTCATCTCCTCCTCTTCGGCGGTTCCCGGCCAAATCGACCTGCGCAAAAACTGCGTCCGGATGCCCATCACCGACACAAAATGGATCTGCAAAAAGACCGCCGATGGCCATGTAGAAATTGAGTACACCTTAAAAAGCGACCCCGGCGGCGCATTGCCTGATTGGCTGGTCAATATGGCCCTCGATTTCGGCCCGGTCGAGACGATGAAATCCTTCAAAAAAATGGTCGCCGAACCAAAATACCGCGACGCGACGGTGGATTATGTCGAGGATTGATTGAAAAGAACGGCGAAAAAAATGACTTTTGCGCAATCGCAAAAACAACGGCGGGGCCTCAACCTCGCCGTTGTTTTTTACAAAAGGAATTTCCCATGAAAAAAATATTGGTCGCCAATCGCGGCGAGATTGCCCTTCGGGTCATGCGCACCGCCAAAAGGATGGGCATCAAAACGGTCGCCGTTTTTTCGGAGGCCGATAGAAACTCGCCGCACGTCCGGTTTGCCGACGAAGCCGTTTGCATCGGGCCGGCGGCAAGTTCCCAAAGTTATTTACGGGGTGAAAAAATCATTGAGGTTGCCCTTTCGCTCGGTGTCGAGGGCATCCATCCGGGCTATGGTTTTTTGAGCGAAAACGCGGTTTTTGCCAAAAAAGTGGCCGATGCGGGCATGGTTTTCATTGGCCCTCGCCCGCATTCCATCGAAATCATGGGCAGCAAATTGGCGGCAAAAGAGGCCGCCAAAAAGTTCAACGTCCCGATGGTCCCCGGCATCGAGGAGGCCATTACTGATGTCGAAATGGCGAAGGAAATCGGCCGCCGCGTCGGCTATCCGATCTTGATAAAAGCCTCGGCGGGCGGCGGCGGCAAGGGCATGCGCATCGTCGAAAAAGAGGCCGATACCCGCGAACAAATGGAACGCGCGATCTCGGAGGCCATTTCGGCGTTCGGCGACGGGGCGGTTTTTATCGAAAAATATGTCTCCTCGCCGCGCCATGTCGAGATCCAGGTCATTGCCGACGCGGAGGGCAATACCTGCTATCTTTTTGAGCGCGAATGTTCCGTGCAGCGGCGGCACCAAAAGGTGGTCGAGGAGGCCCCATCGGCGGTTTTGACCCCAAAATTGCGCCGAGAAATGGGCGAGGCCGCCGTCCGCGTGGCCGAAAGTTGCCAATATCTGGGGGCCGGCACGGTCGAGTTTTTGCTCGATGAAAAGCTGGATTTTTACTTTTTGGAAATGAACACGCGCCTGCAAGTGGAGCATCCCGTGACCGAAATGATCACCGGGCTTGACCTTGTTGAACTTCAAATTAGGGTCGCACGGGGCGAAAAACTGCCTTTTTCGCAGTCAGATTTGACGATAAACGGACACGCGGTCGAGCTTCGGGTCTATGCCGAGGATCCGCTCAACAACTTCCTGCCCAGCACCGGGCGGCTCACAAAATACCGCCCGCCGGTCGGCCCCGGCATCCGGGTGGACGACGGTTTTTCGGAGGGCATGGACATCCCGATCTATTACGACCCGATGATCGCGAAACTCGTCGCGCACGGCGCAAACCGAGCGGAGGCCATCGAAAAACTGCTCGGTGCGATTGCCGATTTCGAGATCGAGGGCGTGGCCACGACGCTCGATTTTGGGCGGTTCGTTTTGCAGCACCCGGCTTTTTTGTCCGGCGATTTTGACACGCATTTTGTCAAAAACTATTACTCGCCCGAAATTTTGGTCGAGTCCGAAAAGGCGGCCGCCGAGGTTGCCGCGACGCTCGCGCTCAAACTTTATTTGGAAGAAAAAAAGCGGTTGCGGGTGCCCGAAAATGCAGCCTCGAATTGGGCGAAACGGTCGGCATAGCCGACATGATACCAGGCACGAGGTGAAACCTCGCGCCAGCGGTGAAACCTCGCGCCAGCGGTGAAACCTCGCGCCAGCGGTGAAACCTCGCGCCAGCGGGGAAACCTCGCGCCAGCGGTGAAACCTCGCGCCAGCGGGGATCAAATTTTCCCGAAAACTTCTTCCAGTTTTTGGAACCGAAAATCAAAAATGGTCTCCAATTTTTTTCGCACAAAAATGAAATTGGCCAGTCGGCCGAGCGGCCCGAGCGGCACTTTGTAGTGGATCACGTCGCGCATCTCCACGCCTCCCGGAACGGCCCTGAAAAAATGTTTGTGGTGCCAAAAAGCATAGGGCCCGAACCGCTGTTCATCCACAAAAAATTCGCCCTCGCGGACGTGCGTGATTTCCGTCACCCAGCCCATCGGGATGCCCAAAACGGGCCGGACGATATAACCGATAATTTGGCCGGGGTACATTTTTTCGAGGTCGGCGAGGTCGGTCGTGATGGTAAAGCCCATCCCTTCGGGCGTGATTTTTTGCAGGTTTTTGGGCGAGGAAAAGAAGTCCCACGCGGCTTCGAGCGATATAGGGAGGCGTTGGGTACGGGTGAGTTCGTGCATCGTGATTGGATATTTGATAGTGGGGTATTCAGACACGGATTGGCCCAATTGGTTTTAGGAAACACAAAAAATAGTCCTTTCCAAAGGCGATTGCCCATTTTTGCGGCCCGAAACACGATATTTCAACATTCAAAACGATGGAATTTTTCATAAAAACAGCCGATGCCACCGATTTTCCGACCATCGAAAAACTGGCCCAAGAGATTATGTCCGGGCATTATATCCCCATTTTTGGAAAGCCAAAGACGGATTATTTGCTGGAAAAATTCTATCAGGCCCACGCCCTCGAAAAGCAACATTCGGAAGGGCAGGTTTTTCAATTGGTCGTGGATGGAAACGGGGCCGCGATCGGTTTTCTCGGCTTTAAGGACATGGGCGAGGGCCGGTTTTTCCTCCATAAATTTTATATAAAAAGTGAAGGTCAGGGGCGCGGCGTTGGCTCCATGGTGCTTCAAAAAATGCTCGCCGAAATTGGCCCAGGGCTGCGCGAAATGCGGCTGAACGTGAACCGGTTGAATTTCAATAGCATCAATTTTTATTTCAAAAATGGCTTTTTCATTGAAAACTGGGCCGATATCCCGGTCGGCGACGGGTTCGAGATGAACGTTTTTCAGATGGTTTTCCTGAAAAAATAGTCCCTGAAAAATGTCGGCGTGGCCACAAACGCTACCGACTTTGGCCATACTTTTTCCATCTTTGCGCCCCCAATTATCCTATTCACCTATTTTCAAATTATCCCATTATTTAGATGCAAATCGAGGAATTCTTCAAAAAAATAGTTTCCCACTCGAAGGAATATGGCTTCATTTTCCCCTCTTCTGAAATTTACGACGGGCAGGGCGGCGTATATGATTACGGCCCTTACGGGGTCGAACTGAAGAACAATATCAAAGAGTATTGGTGGCGGGCGATGGTGCAGATGAACGACAATATCGTCGGCCTCGACGCGGCGATTTTCATGCACCCGAAAACTTGGAAAGCGAGCGGCCACGTCGATGCCTTCAACGACCCGCTCGTTGATAATAAGGACACGAAAAAACGCTATCGCGCCGACGTTTTGATTGAGGATGCCATTTCTAAAATGGAGGAAAAGGCCGAAAAAGAAGTTGAAAAAGCCAAAAAACGGTTTGCCGACGGCTTTGATGAAAAACTTTTCCGCGAGACCAACCCGCGCGTTCTCGAATATTCCCAAAAAGCGCTCGCGACCGAAAAACAGCTCGCCGAGGCCATGAAAGCGGGCGATATGGCCGGCCTGAAAGACCTCATCGACGCGCTCGAAATTGGCGAACCGGACACCGGCAGCCGAAATTGGACGGACGTGCGGCAGTTCAACCTCATGTTTTCCACCCAAATGTCGGCCATCGCGGGCGACGAGGGCAAACTTTACCTCCGCCCGGAGACGGCGCAGGGCATTTTCGTCAATTTTTTGAACGTCCAAAAAACGACGCGGCAGAAAATCCCGTTCGGCATCGCCCAGATCGGGAAGGCGTTCCGCAACGAGATCGTGGCACGGCAGTTCATCTTCCGGATGCGCGAATTTGAACAGATGGAAATGCAGTTTTTCATCCGCCCCGGCACCGAAATGGAAGTTTATGAGCAATGGAAAACCGCCCGGATGAAATGGCACCAAGCCGTCACGCCTGCCGCGAAGCTGAAATTCAAGGACCACGACAACCTCGCGCACTACGCGAACGCGGCGGTCGATATCCAATATGAGTTCCCTTTTGGTTTTAAAGAATTGGAGGGCATCCATTCGCGGACGAACTTTGATTTGACCAGCCACCAAGAGCTTTCGGGCAAAAAACTGCAATATTTCGACCCGGAGCTCAACGAAAGTTATGTGCCCTACGTCGTCGAAACTTCGGTCGGATGCGACCGGATGTTCCTCGCTATCTTGTCCAATTCGCTGGTCGAGGAGACCGTGCCGGATGCTTCGGGCGACGATTCGACGCGAACTGTTTTGAAAATCCCGCCCGCGCTCGCGCCGATAAAAGTGGCCGTTTTGCCGCTTTTGAAAAACAAGGAAGAACTGACGGGCAAGGCCAAAGAAATCTATAACTCGTTGAAATTCAGCTTCTTGTGTCAATACGACGAGAAGGATGCCATCGGAAAACGATACCGTCGGCAGGATGCCATCGGCACGCCATATTGCGTCACCGTCGATTTTGAGACGCTCGAAGACGGCATGGTGACCATCCGCGAACGCGACACGATGAAACAGGAGCGGGTGGCGATTTCGGCGGTCGAGGGGATCGTTCGGGAAGGGGTGGATATGCGGCGGTTGTTTGAATAAGTTTTGAGTTTCG
>JANOQP010000010.1:0-1621 GCA_031414895.1 Saprospirales bacterium | reverse complement strand
AAAAACAACTCGCCCTTGCCATCAAAACTGGCGACGAAAAAGCCTTCGACCAGCTCTTCCGAACTTGGTACGAACCGCTCGTGCGCTATGCTTTTTCGTTCACCGACGGCGATGCGGACGACGCGGAGGACCTCGTGCAACAGGTTTTTGTGCAATACTGGCAACAGCGCGAAACGATTGATTTTCAACATTCTGTGAAATCATATTTATATAAAATGACCCACAATTTGGCACTCAACCGCAGCCGTTCGCAGAAAGTCCGGGGTCGTTTTGTCGAGCATCAAACCCGGCAAATGGCGCACGAAACCGAGCCGCCGACAGACGTGGGCGAACTCGAAAAACGCTTCCACGAAGTGCTTGAAAACTTGCCGCCGCAATGCCGCGCGGTCTTTGAATTGAGCCGTTTTGAGGAGCTGAAATACCGCGAGATTGGCGACCATTTGGGCATTTCCGTGAAGACCGTCGAGACGCATATCAGCAAGGCGTTGCGGATTTTGCGGCGCGAACTGGTGGAGTTTTTGACAGTTATCTTATTGATTATCAACTAATTAGGGTTTTAGAATGGAGCATATCGACAATCTGATCGCCAAATATTTGACCGGTGAAATATCCGATCAAGAGGTTGATGCCCTCTTAAAATGGAAGGCCGAATCGCCCGACAACCGGTTGTACATCCAGCAAATGTTGATGCTGTGGGAAGGCGCGGCACGGTTAAAAACCCCCTTGCCACGCCCGCTCGATGTTGAATCGGCATTGAAAAAAACGAAATCGCGTATCGCCGCCGAGGCCGCGCCGAAAATCGAAACCCGCATTTTTCAACTAAAATCTTGGTGGTTCGCCGCCGCCGCCGCCCTCGCGGTTGCCGTCGCGGCGGTCGTTTTTTTCCAAAAAACAGATGCAGCCGCGCCCGTCGAGATTGCCGCGACAGATGCCGTGCGCCGCGAAATTTTGGCCGACGGCTCGAAAATCGCGCTCAACCAGCACTCAAAAATCAAGGCCGAATTTTCCCAAAAAAGCCGTCGGGTCGAGTTGCAGGGCGAGGCATTTTTCGAGGTCGCGCACGATGCGGCGAAGCCGTTTACAGTTGTCGTTAAAAATTTGGAAATCACCGCCGTCGGCACCGCTTTCAACGTGGACGAAACCGACGCGGCGCGAGTCTTTGTGCGGATGTCGGAGGGGAAAGTCCGGTTGATTTCGGGCAGTCAAACCATTTTTTTGACCGCTGGCGAGGAGGCCGTGTTTGATGAAAAAACGGGCGCGATCTCAACGCAAAAAATGTTCCCCATCAGCCCCGCAAACGGTTGGCTCGAACGCCGTTTTGATTTTGACGAAACACCGCTCTCGGAGGTCATTCCGGTCTTGGAAAAAGCCTATAATGTGCGCATCTCGTTGAAAAACAATGAGTTAGGTAACTGTAAACTGCGCACCCGCTTCTCAAACGAACCCATCGAACGGGTCATAGAGGTGCTGGCGGAGACTTTTTCGTTGAAAATTGAGCGGGTCGGCGGGGGCTATATTTTGGATGGCGCGGGCTGCGATTGATTTGCTAGCGAGGGTCTTCGACCCGACGCGGATTGATTTGCTCGCGAGGGTCTTCGACCCGACGCGTTCTGTCGGCAGG
>JANOQP010000009.1:0-8030 GCA_031414895.1 Saprospirales bacterium | reverse complement strand
ACCAGTATAATACGAGAGTCCGCGAGCGAGGGTCACGTCGAACAAAACTTCGTTTTGCAACCCCGATTTTTTCAAAAAAGAGAAGACGCGGGCAAGCTCGGCCAGTCCTTTTTTCCCGGTTTCGCTAGCTGAAAAAACGGGTTCGAGCTCCTCGAAATTTTTTGCCGACAGCACTTTTTCGATGGTCGAAATCGCGTCCGCCGCGATGCCACGCTCAATCAGTTCCTTCTGAACGCCGTCCATCCCGATTTTGTCCAATTTGTCGATGGCCACGGTCATGTCCATGAATTTGTCGGCGATGCCCGCAGCCTCGGCAATGCCCTGCAAAACCTTTCGGTTGTTGATTTTTATGACGACCGGGAGGTTGAGCTTTGCAAAAACCTCGTCGTAAATTTTTACCAGTTCCGCTTCATAAAGCAATGATTCTGAACCAATTACGTCCACATCGCACTGAAAAAATTCGCGATAGCGGCCCCGCTGCGGACGGTCGGCACGCCAAACTGGCTGGATTTGATAGCGCTTGAAAGGGAACACCAATTCGCGCTGGTTCATGACCACAAAACGCGCGAAAGGCACGGTCAAATCGTACCGAAGCCCGCGTTTCGAAAGGTGTTTGACGAGTTTTTCGGAGGCTTTTTGTTCCAATACATCGCTCGGCACGTCCCTCATGTAGTCGCCGTTGTTCAAGATTTTGAACAGCAATTTATCGCCCTCCTCGCCGTATTTTCCGGTCAGCGTCGAGAGGTTTTCCATCGAGGGCGTTTCGAGGGGCTGGAAACCGTATTTTACAAAAACGGCGCGGATGGTATCAAAAATATAGTTGCGCTTGACCACCTGCGCGGGGCCAAAATCGCGCGTGCCTTCGGGTATTCCGGGTTTCATAATTGTCTCTTTTTGGAAAAAAATCAAACAGCGGCCTGAAACTGCCGCAAAAACCGCACGTCGTTTTCAAACAAAAGCCGGATATCGGGTATCTGAAAAAGCCGCAAAGCCTGCCGCTCGATGCCCATGCCGAACGCAAAACCGCTGTATTTTTTGGGGTCGATGCCGCAATTTTCGAGCACTTGCGGATCGACCATGCCGCATCCGAGGATTTCGAGCCAGCCCGTGTTTTTTGAAAGCCGGGCAGTTTCCTCGGTGTCAATGCCGATCCAAATGTCCATTTCCGCCGACGGTTCGGTGAACGGAAAAAACGATGGGCGCAACCTGATTTTCGGTGCGCCGAACATTTCCTCCGCGAAATATTGGAGGGTCTGTTTCATGTCCGCGAACGACACGTTTTCGTCCACATAAAGCCCCTCGACTTGGTGAAATTGCGCATGCGAACGCGCCGAAATCGTCTCATTTCTATAAACACGACCAGGCGCGATGATGCGGATGGGCGGTTTTCGCGTCGTCATTACCCGGCTTTGGACGTTCGATGTGTGCGTCCGCAGGAGCATCGAGGTCGAGTTTTGGAGGTAAAAAGTGTCCTGCATATCGCGCGCCGGGTGGTCTTCGGGCGTGTTCATCGCGGTGAAATTGTACCAATCATTGTCAATTTCGGGCCCATCGGCGACAGAAAAACCGAGCTTCCCAAAAATTTCGACAATCCGCTGCATCACAATGGCGACCGGGTGGCGGCTGCCAAGCCCGATGGGTTCGCCGGGCGCGGATAGGTCGATTTTCGCGGCGGTCGCGGTTTTGGCCCCGGCCTCGAATTTTTCTTTTAAAAGGGAAAATTTGCCCTCGGCAGCGGTCTTTAACCCGTTCACGGCCTGTCCAAAATCGCGTTTTTGCTCGTTCGGGATGCTGCCCATCAAAGCCATCACGTCTTTCAACGAGCCTTTCGTGCCGATATATTTTATGCGAAAAGCCTCCAATTCGCCGCCATTTTTCGGCGATTCGGCCTCGATTTCGGCCAAGAGTGCGTTTATTTTCTCAAAAGGTCCGGTCATTTTTTCCTCGATATTCGGTTTCAAAATCGTTTTTACTCGCGCTGGCAAAAAACTGTTCGGGTTGTTTCCCCACCTTTGCGGGCGCAAAATTGGCCAAATATTATGGAAATCATCGAAAAATACTTCCCAAATCTCACCGACGAACAACGCGGGCAGTTTGCCCAGCTTGTCCCGCTCTATCTAGAATGGAACGAAAAAATCAATGTGATTTCCCGGAAAGACCTCGACAACCTTTGGGAGCGGCATATTTTGCACAGCCTCGCCATCGCGCGGGTCATCGGTTTTGCCCCCGGCGCGGACGTGCTCGACCTCGGCACGGGCGGCGGCATCCCGGGCATCCCGCTCGCGATTTTGAGGCCGGATGTCAATTTTGTCCTCGTGGACGGCACGGGCAAAAAAATAACGGTCGTCAAGGAAATCGCCTCCGCGCTCGGCCTAAAAAACGTGCAGGCCTTCCACACGAGAGCGGAAGGCCTGCGCCCAAAACAGTCTTTTGATTTTGTGGTGACCCGTGGCGTCGCGCCACTCCCGGAACTTTTGCAATGGTCGCAGCCGCTTTTGAAACGGAAACACCAGCACGCATTGCCCAACGGACTCCTTGCACTCAAAGGTGGCGACCTAAAAGCAGAGCTTTCCGCGCTGCCGGGGGGCTGGAAAAAAGCAGGCATGACGACCGAGGTGTTTCCGATCTCAAAGTTTTTCCCAGAGCCGGTTTTTGCCGAGAAATGGGTGGTCTATGTTCAGGGTTGATTTTTTCAGCGAAAAACCGTTTTCGCTTGGGGCAAAACGGGGTATTCCAACGGAAATAAAACCCGGACAATTTGAATATTTGACCCAAAAACAGAACCCGCGGCCACCGAGACCACCGCCATGATTTCTGGTTTTTTCTTTTCAAAAAATGACTTTTTGGGCCGAAATTCAACGGCCTTCATCTGGTTGGGGCTGATGGAAAGTCCCCAAATCGAGACCATCAGCAAGGCGATGAGAAATAGTTCGCGGAATGGCATTTCATAAAACGGTTGATGGCGGAAAGCGAACTGCCGACGGCCACGGGTTAAAATTTGGCGCGGGCGAACGGTAGGCGATGGGGCAACAATGACCGAGTTACTCAAAACCAATCATTGTTTGCCGTCCACCGTCTGCCGTCCGCGGCTGGCCGTGATTATTTATCGAACCGGTCGAGCTCGTATTTTTCGATCATCCCAATGAGTTTTTCAGCATAGGTTCGGTCGGTTGCGTAGCCAAGGGCTTTCAAACCGTAGGCCCATTGCTGATAATCGCGGCCATATTTTTTGAGGCGCGAATAGTGGCCGCCCGCCAAAAGTTGCGAGTGCGCGCGCCAGCTTTCCCAACCGGATTTGTATTTCCTGAAAAAATCCTTGTGGTGGTCGTCCGTCATGTTCGAGCAATGGCCTTTCGGGCATTTTTTGGAAAAACACTTCATCCCAAAATGGTTGTTGTTGTTTTTCGCCAATTTGCTGTGCCCAGCACGGCTTTCGACCAGCCCTTGCGCAAGGCCGATGCTGGCCGGGATGCCGAATTTTTCCATTTCCGCGATGGCGATTTTGTGGTATTTTTCAATGTATTCGCGGGCCTGGATTTCATGCAATTGGTTCGCGGCTACGGGCGCGGCGAGGTTGCCCCCGTCGCCGCCGAGGAAGCCCGACCAACTTGCTTTTTTTGGCTTTGGGCGCTCTCCTGAAATTTTCGTCCGCCCGCCGCCCGTGATTGAAAACTCGGTCTGTGGATAGTCTTCATTGATCCGCGCCGAGTCCGACCGGAAAATCCCGAAAATCGGCCGTGCCAGCTTCGCCAAAAATTCGGTCTCCATATTATATAGGATAAAAACCGAGGCCGAAGCGAGGGCCACGCGCCGGAACACGAGGTTCTCGAAAAGGTGCAGCGTCTTTTCGTGGAACTGCCATTTAAGGGCTGTCCAAAGTCGCATCCATTTTCGCTTAAAATGCCGGGCAAAATACGCGAAGTTCATCTCACCTTCGAGCCGGGGGGCCGAGCGGTACAGTGTGTGTTTTTGCTCCCGGTCGGTCTTTTGCCGCCCGAAACCATGCTGTTTGTTTTCGGAATTGTCGTCTGCGGACGAGGAGAAAAACTGGTTCATCTTGTAAGCGGTTTAAATTGTGTGAAGTTTTCTTTTCAAATCAAAGGCTGAACTTTCCTGTTTGTTTTGTTGGGACAAATTTAAATACAAATTGTATTTTAAAACAAATATTTTGAATTTATTTTTTCCCATAAATCATGAAAATCTTTCAACAGCTCGATGTGGAAAACACGAAAACGATTTTTGTATTTTCAATAAATAATGATTATCAATGAGTTGCATAGTTTATTTTTTAAAATTTATTGTTTATTGTTTTTAAAAACCGGACATTGGCAGAGTGAAATTATTTTTTGTTTTGAGAAAATAAATAAAAAAAAGGCCGACCTTTTGAGCCGACCTTTTCTGAAAAATGTTTTATTCGTAGCATCAATATCGCCCGGCGACGTAGTACATTTCTACGTCCCCCTTGTTTTTCGCCGCAATCTTGCCCCGGTTCTCGAACTTGAAAATGTACCTCGACAGCGATTGCGTCATCTCGCTCACGTTCACGCGGCCCGGTTCGCAGGCACTTTCGAGGCGGGCGGCGAGGTTGACGGTGTCGCCCCAAATATCGTAGGCAAATTTTTTCGCGCCGACCACGCCAGCCACGACCGGCCCGGTGTGAATGCCAATCCGCGCCTCGAAAAACGGCAGCCCACGCTGCGACCGCTCCATTTTCAGGTGCGCCAAAAACTCCTGGATCTCAAGCGCGGCCTTGATCATGTCATCTGGCAGTGTGTTGCGGTCGCTGAGTCCGTTCGCGGCGAGATAAGCGTCGCCGATGGTCTTTATTTTCTCGATATTATATTGAGAAATGATCGCATCGAACTGCCGAAAATTGTAGTCAAGTTCCTCCACGAGTGCCTCCGGCGAGAGCCGTTCGGCCACATTTGTGAAGTTCACAAAGTCCACGAACATGACCGTCGCTTGGTCATATCGGCGAGCGACAGCACGTCCTTCGGTGCGAAGTTCGGCGGCGATTGCTGGCGGGAGGATGTTCAAAAGGAGGTTGTCGCTCCGTTCTCGCTCGGCTTCGATGAGCTTGTTTTTTTGCTCCAAAACCTCGGTGGACTTCTTTTTTGCACGATAGCGGGCATAAAACAGCCCGGCCAGTAAAATCACGAAACCGGACAAAAGCAAAAGTATGTTCCGCAAATATTCAGATTGACGTTGGATAAGTTTGCCATTTGCAACAACAAGCTCCAATTGTTTTTTTTCGGCCAACTGTTTTGAGAGCAACAGCGAATCGGCAATTTGTTCTTTTGTCAATTCGGCAATCATCTCCTGGTGGCTGTCCGAAAGTTCGTCGAGGCTCTTTTTTTCCTCCTCCAAACTGGCAAGTTGCTCCTCTTTGGTGGAGATGATTTTCTCGGTCTCGGTCTTCGTTTTATTGAGTTCCTCGGTCTTTTGTGAAAAGCCGGTTTTGAGCTGGTCGCGTTCGCTCGAAAGGGTCGCTATGTCGGCCATCAACTGTTTTTTCTCGGCATCAAGGCGGAGTTTTTCCTGTTCGAGCCGCTCGCGGAGGCCAGCGTATTTTTTTTCAAGTTCTCGCGCCGAGCCGCCGGGCGAGCCTTTTTGCAATATATCGACGGCCTGTTGGCTGAAATCGAATGCGCCCTTAAAATCACGGTTCCTGACAGCAATTTCACCCAGTTTATCGAGGCAATCCAAAACAGGCTCCACGCCCGCCGAGCCAGCCGCCTTGCCGGCGGTCACGCCCATTTTGTAGCGCACAGCAGCGGCATTGAAATCTTTGAGCCGCCAATAACCCTCCCCGTGAACGAAACGCGCCTCCGATTCGAGGGCCTTATCGTTGGCCTCGGAGGCAAAACCGGCGGCACGGTTCGCAAATTCGGTCGCTTTATTGGCGTTCGAGCCGAGGTGTTTTTCTGCAATTTGGATGCAAAGCCGGGCCTTTCGAGCCTTGTCGTTTTCGGCGGCCATGCGGTTTTCAAGCTCGGTGATGGATTGCGCCGAGCTGTTTTTTATCAAAAAAAGGAGGGTGAAGAGGAGGAGTTTGCGCATGGAATGATTGCTTTTTAAGCCGTTTTTTTCTCGAATACCAAAGTTTTCAGCAACAAAGTTGCCATAATTATCACCCCGCCGAGCAAGGCCCAATTGCCCGGGCGTTCGCCGTAGCCGAGCCAGACCCAAAGCGGGTTCAAGATTGGTTCGATGAACGCGAGGAGACTGGCTTCGATAGCGAGCGTCCTTTTCAGGCCAAAAGTGAACAGCGCGTAGGCACAGCCGATCTGAAAAATGCCCAAAAACGCGAGCATCATAAAATGGGTGCCGCCCGGCCAACCCGTTTCGATTGCGGCTGGTGCGCTGACCAAAACGACCAAAAAATTGCCCCAAAAAATGGCCGCCGCGTGCGTCCGGGGCTCGTTCAAACGCTGGCCGAGCATGAACGCCGCGAAACCGACACCGCTGAAAAGCGCAAGCAAATTGCCGAACATGCCGCCGCCGCCAAAATCGTCCAGAAAAAACAGGCCCATCCCTAAAATGCAAAAACAGGCCGTGATCAAATTGATGCGCAACAGCTTGATTTTGAACAAGATGGGCTCCAAAAGAAGGATGTAAATGGGCGCGGTGAACTGCAAAAAAATGGCGTTCGCCGAGGTCGTTATTTTCGTTGCGGCGACAAAAGAGAGGAGCATCGCGGCGTAAAAAAGGCTCGTGAGCCACATTTTTTTGTTCGTCTCAAAAATGGATTTCCCAAAAATAATGGCAAAAACGACCATCGCGAACGCCGATCGCCATGCGGTGATCGTCATCGGCGAAAACGGGACGAGCTTGATGAACAGACCGCCCGAGCTCCAAAGGAGGCCCGCGCAGGCAATGGCGGCGAGGCCGCGTTGGTGGTCGGTGAGCGTCATTATTTTGAGTTTCGGGTAGGGCGAAAATTTATTTCCACCGAATTTTTAGCGGAAATAAATGTCCACTTTGCCGGGCGAAAGTCGCAAACTTTTTCGACCCAAAAATTTCATACATATAATAAGGAGTCGAACTGGGCAAAAAACCGTTCTTCGTGGCTTCATAAAATAGAAAATGGAGCTTTTTCATAAAGAATTTGGCGCAGGCCCGCCCGTTGTCATTGTCCACGGGTTGTTCGGTTTCAGCGACAATTGGCAGACGGTCGCCAAAAGTTTGGCCGAAACGCACACTGTTTTCACCGTGGATTTGCGCAATCACGGTCGGTCGCCTCGCTCGGACGAGCATAATTACCCGGCGATTGCGGAGGATTTGCGGAAATTTCTGGAAAAAAATTGGCTGTTCAAAAGCGCGATCATCGGCCATTCGATGGGAGGGAAGGCCGTGATGCAATTCGCGCTCAATTTCCCGGAGATGGTCGAGCGGCTTGTTGTGGTCGATATTTCACCAAAAAAAGCGGCGGGCGGCGGGCATGACGATATTTTCGAGGCACTTTTCAGCCTCGATTTGGCGACGCTTTCGAGCCGTTCGGAGGCGGAGGCAATACTTTCCGCACAAATTGAGGAGCTCGGCGTGCGCCAATTTTTGATGAAAAACCTGACGCGCAACAGTGAAAACGGTTTTGAATGGAAAATGAACCTGCCCGTACTTTTTCGGGAATACCCGAGCATTTTGGCCGCCGTCGAGGGCGAACCGTTCGAGGGGGAGACCTTGTTCGTTCGGGGCGGAAACTCAAATTATATTTTGGACAAAGATTGGACGGGCATCACAAAATTGTTCCCGAACGCAAAATTGGAAACCATCATTGGGTCGGGGCATTGGGTCCATGCGGACAAACCAAAGGAGCTATTGGCCTTGCTGCACCAATTTTTGGATTGAAGCATAAAAAAATCAGGAAGGAAATTCGCGAAAAACCGGGGTTCAGTTCACCGAAAAAGCGGCCATGTAGGAGTGTGCCGCATTGTAAAAAGTGAGTTCGTGGTACCGGAGCTTCATTTGGGCGGTGAGGGGGAGGGTCATCACCATGTCGAGGAGGTCGGCTTCGGTTTCTGCGCGGAAAA
>JANOQP010000008.1:0-3969 GCA_031414895.1 Saprospirales bacterium | reverse complement strand
CCGGTCGAGGCATCGGCAAATTGGAGCGTGTCGCCAATGGCAATCACCGTGTCGCCGGGGAAGGTGAACTGCGGCGCGAGGTCGCAAATTTGGTCGTCCACTTTTTTGAGGTCGCAGTTTGCGAAAACGGCGAGGGCCAATAAAAAGAGGGCCGGTATTTTAGTTTTGAGCGTCATTTTCATTGATTTTTTTATTTTTGGTCAATTCAAAACCGGACCCGCAACCCGATCCCCGGCCCATTTTCAGAAAAAACAACCGGCTCGAACTCGATTTTTTTTGGCGGCTCGATGCCCGCGATTTGTAAGTTCATGTCGCGCGAACAGTTGAGCGCCCTGATTTTTTTGACGAGAAAAAAACCGCCCGTCGCCGTCGCCAAACTGCCGCCGAGGATGAGCCATTGGGCCGTCTTGTGCTTTTTATTGGCCGCCGAATAGACCGCGTCGCGGGATTTTGCGCCCGGATTGGTGTAGATATCGGCCTCCGGGTTGAGGTTTTCGGTATAGGTTTTATAGATCGGTTTGGATTCTTTTTCTTTGATAAAACCGAACGCGACCGTCCCGATCCCGGCCAGTTCGACCAGTCCGAGGCCGACAAATGCGATCGGTTTCACGGGTTTCGGGACATTTCCCGCACCAAAGGCGACCAGTCCGAGGTCGTTTGGGCGCAGCACGTCGTTGCGGTCGTAGCCGTCGCGGGTAAAATACCAGACCACCTTTTTCTTCAATCCGGGGATTGTCCGGTCGTCGAGCCATTCGAGCGCTTTTGGTTTTACCGTCAGGCCGCAGCCGGGGCTGAAATTCAAATAAACCTCGATGCGCGGGATCCTTCGCAGCGGCGGCACGTCATAAATAATCTCCATCCGGTCGCCAAAAACCTCGGCGTGGACGTTGCGGGCGAGGTTGCCGCAGACGTTTTGCCCGAAGGTCGGCACCAGCGGCACGGCGCGTTCGCAGGGCCGCCCGCCGCGTGCGTCCCAATAGGTTTTTTGGTCGTTCCAGCCCTTGCTGATGAAAATGAGCCGTGCACTGACCGCCGGGTGCGAAGCGGTCGCGGTCTTGATGGGCAGTTTTTCCATCCCGGCCTTCGCTTCTTTCAAGGTCGAGCAGAGCGTGCAAAGCACCGATCCGGCAAATTGGTCGGCGGCCAGCTCCCATCCCTTTAAGATGTCGGGGTTTTTTTCGGCAAAATCATGGTTGAGCAAATGGTGCGCGACCTCGTGCGCGAGCACCAAATAGGCGGCATATTTCGTCGCCGCGTCCTTTTCAAAATCCTTGATGAAATCTTGGTTGACCAAAATATAGCGCACCTTTTCCATCCGACCGTCCACCATTTCCTCGACGATGGTGTCCGTCGCGTTGCCGAAGGAACAGGCCCGCACCTCGAAATTTTTGGCCGACGGGGTACTCGTCGCGCCGAGTATCTCATCGACATATTTTTGGATGTCCTGCGATGCCTTGTCGATGAAATATTCCTGTTCGGCGGGGCGGGCGGCAAAATTGCAGCCGTTTTTAAGGGTGAATTTTTTTTGGGCAAACAAGCTGCCGCAGGCCAAAAAGAGGAGAAAAACAGCGGTGGATTTCATATTTGGATGGGTTTTAAGAAAATAGCCGTCGATTTTTGATGGTCAAATCCACGGTTTCGTGAACCATAAAATCAATATTCATGTAATTTTAAATCGTCCTTTCAAACGGTCTCGATCACGTCCAAAACCGCCAATGTGATCCGGTTGAGCGACCGTTGCGACTCGGCCGGGTCGGCGGTGCCGAGGTCGCGCGACTTGTTCGTTTCGGCCAGTTGGCTGCGCAAAAGGATCATCGAATTGGCCTCCGGCGAGCCGCTGTCGATGAGGTGTTTCGAGATCGATTCCATGGCCGGGGCGAGGTTCCCATCGGCGACCATGCCGAAGAATTGTTGTTGCAACCCGTTGCCCTTTTTGGTGGCGCGTGTGCGGGCGTTGGCCGCCGTTTCGAGTATTATTTTCGGGTTTGGGAGAAAAACGGGTTCTTTTTTGAAAAAAAACAACCAATAAATGCCCATCAAAACGAGCAGGGCCGGCCCCAGCCAAAACATCGAGCGGACCAAATATTCCTGCGTGCTCAATTTCCCGCGTACCGCGAATGGCTCGGCCAGCAGCGTGACCGCCACCAAAACGAGGTAGCCCCGCGTCGTGATGACCAGCGTTTTGTGGACGTTTTCGGGGATCAGTTTGGCGGGTGTGCGGTTGGTGACGGTCGAGACGGTCAGCACGGCGAACCCGGTCAGCCCTGTCAGCAGCGCCCAGCCCCAGGCGAGCGGGACAATGCCGTCGAACTTGCCGAAAACGGTCTGCGCGATGGCCAGCAGGAAAAGTGCCGCCGCGCCAAAGGCCCATGACCGCCAGCATTTTCGGCGGGTTTCGGAGAGGATGGTCCACATTTTTGGGTGATTTGGTTGGTTAAAAACCTGATGCTTGCTCAATTTTTCCCCGATGTTTTTTTCGCCGCGGCTTTTGTTTTTGAGGTTTTTGCGGCTGGTTTTTTCTCCGCTGTTCTTGACTTTTCGGCCTTTGCTTTTGGCGCAGCCGCAACAATTGGCTTCAGCAAAGCAGCGAGGCCGGAATTGTCGAGGTGCTGTTTCCCGGTTTTTACGCAAGGGCATAATTTTTCGGGGACCTTGGTGCTGGCCGGGGCCTCAAACTCGTAGGTCAGCAGCGTGACTTTGTAGCCCTCTTTCCACGCCCAATCGCCCATCGATTTTGGAAGTGCGTCCGCGCCGTTTGTCAGCCACCCAGCGGCCACGTCCTGCGTCACGGGTTTTCCGTTGGAAGTGAACGGCTGGTCGGTGACGACAAAGGCCATGACCCGGAAAAAACCGCTCGCGGGCATCACCAACGACTTGCAATAGGCCCAAAAACCGTCGAAATCTTCCTGCACCGGGTAGTCCACCCAACGGACGGAGGCGGCTTTGCTCATGCCCGAAGTTTTGTCAAATTGCTCCATTTGCGTCACGACTGCGAACCCGTTCGGCACCGAATAATAGGCCCGCTGGTCATAGCCCTTTCCATAAAGCGCGGCCTTCAATTGCTCGTCCACATCGGCAAGTGTGCTGTTGTTGGCAAACAGTTTTTTGTCCAAAACCTCGCGGGCGGAGCATTCCGGGGGCGGAAAATGGAAGCGCGGGATGGGCAAGGCGGCGTTCACGCCGGGGTCTTCGAGAAAATTGAGCTTGTCCTTGCTCTTCAATAAATTGTCGGCGCGGCCCCAACCGGTTGCGATGGCCTTTTCGCGGTCGGCGCGCCTGATTGCCGGGTATGCAAACGCCGGGGATTGGGCAAAACCGACCGCTTCGGCAGCGGGGACGCCCAATTTTGCAAGCGCAAAACCCATAAACTCGTCGGCCTCGGCCTCTTCTCGCGCCCGAAAACTGCCGTCAAGTTTATGGCCCTTGACCAAGTGCGCAATCTCGTGCGCGAAAAGGGCCACGGCCACCGACTGCGCAGAATCGGGCAGCTCGGCAAACCAGTCCGGGTTGTAAAAAAGGAATCGCTCCTCGCCATCGACGACCGCCGCGACCGTCTCGACATTGGTTGCCTGCACCCTGAAATTTTGGGAAACGCCGCATTCCGTCAAGATCCGGGCGATCAAAGCGGCGGCGCGCGGGCTGTTTTCAGCTTCGTAAAGCTCCTCCATCGCGCCGGAATAGCAGCAGTTCTGGGCCGTCCCGGATTTCAACCTTTGTTGGGAAAACAAAACAAATGGGAAGCAAAGTGCGGCGAAAAAGGCCAGTGGAAAAATGGCATTTGGCGGAGGATTCATTTGGCGGATTTTTGATTCGGGGCGAAAATAGCTGCCGCCGCCCGTTGTGCCCAAACAGATTGAATTAAATTTGGATTAAACGTCCACCCTTTTTGGGGCATATTTGGAGATGGCCGGGGGCAATTTGTCGGACGGGGCCTGTATATTTAACCCAAGTTGCGCGGTAGTCGCTCGT
>JANOQP010000007.1:0-3275 GCA_031414895.1 Saprospirales bacterium | reverse complement strand
TCGCATCCATAAAAACAGCGATGCCCCAAGTGGAGTCCGATTTTTGGCTGAAAAAAAAGTTCTCGTCGCTTTTCCGACGGCAAAAGATCATCCGTTCCCCGTCGGCGGTGATGGTCGGGAGGTATTCGTCAGCAGCCGTGTTGATGGTCGGCGGGAGCGATTTTGGCTCGAAATTGACCGGGTTTTGCATTGCATTTGCGGCAAAACGGGCGTTTTGGGCGAGCCGCCGCATTTCCGACTGCGCGTTCACGCTGATCCGTTTGTCGTAGGTGAGGAATTTTTCGGCGTGTTCCGCGGCCTCCAAAAGTTTGCCCGCGTCGCGCTCCACCGATGCCAAATTGAACCAAACGCGCGGCTCATGATCGGGCGCAAGGCGGGCGGCCTTTTCAAAAGCTGCCTCTGCATCCGGCAGGTTTTTCAGTTCAAATTGGCATCCGGCCATCCAAATGATCGCGTCCACAAAAACGGAATCGGCCTTTATTGCCTTCGAATAGGCGACGAGGGCCCTGCCATAATTTCCGCTGGATGAAAACTTTTGACCCTCCTCAAAAGCGGCCTTTGCCAGCCCGGTGGCCGTCTTTCGGGTGGTGTAAGTCTGTGAAAATGAATGGTTTATGAAAAAAAACAGGCCCGCGACGGCGAGCATTTTTTTAAAAAAAGGGAGATGCTGAAAGGACATTTTGCGGACGTTTTATGTGCAAATGAACGAAAACAGGGCGGGCTTTGGTGTGCCGCCGGGTTTTGGCATCGCATTTGCAAAAAGAGAAATATATCCACATACTTTGAGAAAAACAAGACCCGGCCCGGAGAATGCTCCGTGGCCGGGTTTTTATGGGAAGCGACGCAAGTGTTTTGGAAAGAAGGGCGCATTGGCTTAATGGACATCCATTTTTAGCGCACAATCGACAACGTTTTCACCCCCTGGTGCCTGTCTGTCCGGGCAACGATTTGATAGATGCCCGGCCTGAAATCCCCGGTTGCCAGTTCAAACCGTTTTTGCAGCCCTTCCGGGAAATGCTGTTCAAAGACGATACGCCCAAGTGCATCGACGACGGCAAGCCAAAGGAGACCCGATTCCGTGCCGTCGATTTCAATTTTGCAAAAACCGTCCGCCGGGTTGGGCGCGAGGGAAAAGGCGAGCGGTTCAAAGACCAGCCCGGTCGCCGTGTTGAGGGTGTCGCACCATGCTTTTATATTGGCTTTTGTGTCGCAGGGGAAGGGGTTGCCCGTAAAATCGGTGGGGCGGTTGAAGGGCGGGAGGGCCAAAAGCGGGCAAATACCGGAGCAATCGGTGAGGGAATCGTTGCCGGATACCGCCAAATTGCCCACAAACGTGTCCACGGCATCAAAACCCTCAATGGTCTTAAATTGGTTGTTGAAAATCTGTAAAGAAGGAAAAGGGCTGTTCTCCACTTTTATGGTTTTGAGGTTGCCGCTGAAGCTTTTTGGCAAGATTGGGTCAGTGACATTGTCGATTGAAATACCCCCTTTTCTGATAGTTTGAAGTGCGTTTATTTCGGTTGGGAATATGTCGCTATAGCTGAAAGCAAAGCTTTTGATGCTTTTCAATTTCGATAAAGAATAATTGAAATTGGGGCCTTTCATGTTGCCGTAGAGTCGGACACCTCCATATTCGGTCACCGTCCAATTGGTATATATGGTTGTAGTTGAATCCGCATTTGGAAGTATTTCCAATTCAGCCTTTTTATTGGTTCCAAACGAAAGCCCAGTAAAGGTTTTTGCCTTGTTCGCAACATCAACGTCGATTATTAGCAAGCTGTCTGAAATCCCGATTTCGACATTCCCGATATGCCTTGCATTTTCATAAAGTTTTAGACACTTCAATTTATCGGCTTTGTCGGGGAAAACGTTGCTGTCCAGCTCAAAATTCCCGCGGGTCGAGTCCACGCCGTGCATCAAGTCCATTTTCTGTAAAGTGGTGTCATAAAAGAGGGTGAACTTCCTGAAATCCAACAGTTTGTTCAACCCCACAATGCTGTCAATGGCATTGTTCTCAAAATAGATATCGCCCGCCAGTTCGAGGTTGTTGATGCCGCTCACGTCCCGCAGTTTTGGGTTGGCGCTCGCGCCGACCGTGCCATATTTCAGGCTTTTGAGGCCGTTCAGGTTTTCAAGGCTATTGTTATTGTCTATCGCAGGTGCGCCACGAATCAATGCCGGGAAGGTGATTTCGAGGAGCTTGGGATTTTGATAGACCGATAAGCCCTCGCCCCCAGAATTTGGGTATTTATAACCGCCCAAACCATAGCCTTGACAGCGGAGATTGTCCATTCCTTCGGTGGAGGTCATGCCATCATTTCTGCGGAGAATAAAAAAACCATCCAACGAATCAACTTTTTCAAGGCCCTTAAGGTTGGTCAAGTTGTCGCAGTCGTCAATCCATAAGTCCCTAAATGCAGAAAAACCGTTTGATAATGAGCCAAACCCGTCAAAATTGACAAGTGAATCGAGGTTTCTAAATGTCAATCGGTCTACCCATTTGAGGCTTTTCAAGCCTTTGACATCCTTAATGGGCAAATTGTAAAAAGCAATGGATTCTCCAGTAGTCAAACTATCCAGCCCATCTATATTTTCCATGGAGGCATTGTCCCCGACCCATAGTTGCAATACTTGTTTCAACCGTTTTAGCCCCAGCGTTTTGAGGTTCGGGTTTCGCTCGATGATGGCAGTGCTAAAATCCGGGTCGAGCGCAAGCGTGGTCACGTTGCGCAGCCCTTCGAGCGATTCGAGCGAATCGTTACGGATTACCAGCAAGCTCGACCCGGCAATCGTCAAATGGTGCAGGCCTTCAAGCGTTTTTAGGTTTTTGTTGAAATTGATGGCGGTCCCGTTGCCGACCTCGGTCAGGTTTTCGAGGCCGTGGAGGTCAACGAGCGGCCCATTGCCCAAAATATAGAGGCTTCCGCCGACCACTTTGAGGGAGCCGAGTGGGGTCAGGTCATGGATGTCGGAAAGGTTCAGGGTGTCCGTCCCACTGATGGTCAGCGTGCCGGTCAGGGCGATGGGCGAGCCATATTTCAAGGGGAAGGAGTCCACTTGGGCCTGCGTTTTTAGGGTGATGGCGCCGTTCCAAATTTGGGCTTGCGCACCCAAATTGAACATCAAATTTGCCATCACCAACAGGTAGCGCGTTTTATAGATTATACTGCCAAAGTCCATTTTCAGAAAATCTTTATTTAGCAACTGGTTTTTTTTTTCACAAAGGTATCGTATATCTTTCGTCCAATAAAATTTCTTGGCTCATGTTCCGAACC
>JANOQP010000006.1:0-5922 GCA_031414895.1 Saprospirales bacterium | reverse complement strand
TTTTTTATTTACGAGGTACGATTTACGAAATACGATGTTTGATTTTTCGCGCTCCAGGATTTCTGCGAAAGGGTCGATGGCACGGGAAAATCAAACATCGTATTTCGTAAATCGTACCTCGTAAATAAAAAATTTCGATAGCGCGACAGTAGATCACCACGCCTCGTTGATCTTGTACTTTTTCCCTTTTATCTTTTCCAAAAAGATTGCCTTCATCAGCCCCGCGACCGCCGATTTTTTGACCGCGACGAAGCACATGTGGTCCATCAGTTCGATGAGGCCGATATCGTCGGGCAGGAGGCCGCCTTTTTTTGAGAAAAAACCGACGATGTCCGTTTTGCTCAATTTTTCCTTTTTCCCGCCGCTGATATAAATGGTCGTCCAAATGGAATTTTCCGGCAGCTCGAAATTTTCCGGCAGGATGAAAAACTCCGGTTTTTGCGGCAAATAATTGGGCATCGGCTCGGTTTTCCCCAAAACGAGATAGGCTGTCCCGTCGGCGTTCATCCGCGCCGTGCGGCCATTTCTATGGATGAAATCCGTGTTTTTTTCCGGTATTTCTTGGTGGATGACGTTCCTGACCGATGGGATGTCGAGGCCGCGGGCTGCGAGATCGGTGGTCACGAGGAAGGTCGTGCTGCCGTTCCGGAAGCGGACGAGGGCCTTTTCGCGGTCGATTTGTTCGAGCCCGCCATGAAAAAACGCGCTGCGGATGCCCCGGTCGTTGAGCGCGGCATTTGTTTGTTCGACCGATTCGCGGAGGTTGCAAAAAATGAGCGTCGGCACCGGCCCGATATGCGAGAGCAGCCGGACGAGGGCCCCTATTTTGTCGTCCGACGGGGCGCGGAGGGCCAAGATTTCGAGGCCGTCCGCCGTCGTGTCCTCCGTTTTTGTGAAGCCGAGCATTTTTGGAGGGCCGATGCCGGCAAATTTCGGGAGGCTCAATTTGCCCGTCGCGGAGACCAAAACGCGCTTTTCGAGGTGCTTCAATTTTGAGGTGATCGCCTCCATTTGCTCCTGAAAACCGAGCGCGAGCGATTTGTCGAACTCGTCCAATATGAGGAAGCGCACCTTTTTTGTCGAAAAATTTTCCCGCTCGATATGCTCCACGATCCGCCCCGGAGTGCCGACGAGGATGGCGGGCGGTTGGCTCAAATTGTCCGTTTCGGTCTGCATCGAATGGCCGCCATAGCAGGCATTTACCTTAAAACCGGTTCCCATTTGTTGCCAAACGCGTTCAATTTGCATCGCCAGCTCACGCGTCGGGGTAATGATAAGGCATTGGACGCCGCTTTTTTCGGTGCTCAACAAATGCCAGATAGGGAGCAAAAAAGCGAGTGTCTTTCCAGACCCGGTCGGCGCGAGCAGCACGGTATAGTCCTCTTTTTGGATGGCGGAAAGCGCGACCAGTTGCATCGCATTGAGCGATTCGATGACGAGGTTGGCGAGTGCGCGGGAGACAAAATGGGTGTGGTTCATTTGGTGAAATTAAGGCAAAAGTCAAAAGTCAAAAGGTAAAAGTGCAAGCAGGTCACTTTTGCCTTTTGACTGTTGCCTTTTGCCCTTATAAATCGTTCGGGAACAACAGGTCGTCGGGCAACGAGTCGTTCATCATATCGCCCCCGGCCTCTTCGTCGGGCAGGTCGACGAGCCATTGCCCGCGCGTTTTTAGGATAAAAAGGCTGTCATAGAGCCGCTCGCCATCCTCCTCGGTGAAAAACGAACAAACCGCGCAGGAGTCGTTTTTCATCCGGCAATTGAGGTTTTGAAAGACGGTTTTCGGCACCGACGCATCCGACATTTCGGGGTCGTTCATCAGCCGGTCGTAATTGTCGATGAACTTCCGGGCGCGCTCCGTCGAAAGGGCGCGAGCGAGGTTGAAGTCCTTGCCGTCCTGCGCCTCCTGCCATTTCGCCAAGACCTCGGTCGGCGTGTTCGGGAGTATCGTCGCGGCGGGCGGGTTGCCGGTTTTGTTGCACTTGCAGGCGTGGACGAGGACAAAAGGGAGCAAAAACCAGATGGGAAGGCGCATAATCTTAAAGGCAAAAGTGTTAAGGCAAAAGTAAAATGGAAAAGGCAAAAGTGGGACTGTCCGCACTTTTGCCTTTTGACTTTTACCTTTTGCCTTAAAAAAGGGGTGGGCGATGAGGGATTCGAACCCCCGACCCTCTCGGTGTAAACGAGATGCTCTGAACCGACTGAGCTAATCGCCCGATTGCGGCGCAAATTTAGGCCCGTTTTTGGGTAAAAAAGAACAGATCATGTTTTTTCCAAAATTCATGTTTTTTTAAAAACCGTGCGGCCAGCATTTCAACCATTTGAACCACCTTTGGCGTCCGTTTTCAACCAATTTTCGGCAAAAATTATGACTAATTGGGCAATAGTTGGGCTCGGCAGGATTGCCCACAAATTCGCGCAAGACCTCCAAAAAGTACCCGGTGCTCGCCTTTGGGCGGTCGCCAGCACCTCGCAGGAACGCGCCGAGGAGTTCGCCGTCAAATACTCGGTCCGCCACGCCTTCGGCAATTACGACCTGCTCCTCAAATGCCCCGACCTCCACGTTATATATATCGCCACGCCGCACCCGCTGCACACGCCGTTGGCCCTAAAATACATAAACGCCGGGCTGCCCGTCCTCGTCGAAAAACCGTGGGCGATGCACACCGAGGAGGCCCGGCGGCTCGCGCTGACCGCCCGGCGGCAGGGCGTGTTTGCGATGGAGGCCATTTGGACGCGCTTCATCCCGCTCTTTGAAAAAACCATCGCACTGATCGGGGCGGGCGAGATAGGCGATGTCATCTCGGTGAAAGCGGATTTTGGGTTCCGGGCATGGCCAATCGACCCGAATTCGCGCATTTTCAACCCAAAACTTGGCGGCGGTTCGCTGCTCGACATCGGCATTTACCCCGTTTTCCTCGCGCTCTTATTGCTCGGCAGGCCCGAAAAAGTGCAGGCCGCCGCCACTTTCACCGACCTCGGCGTGGACGAATCCTGCGCGATCACCTTTATTTATCCCGATAAAAAATTGGCCATGCTCCATTCGAGCATCGCGATGACGACCGCCACCGAGGCATATATTTATGGGAAAAAAGGCAGCATCCACCTTAAAACGCGCTGGCACCACCCGACAAAACTGACCCTGGGCCGCTATAAAAACAACGTTTTGGAGACCGAGGAATTCGAGGTCCCATACGAGGGCCACGGCTATTCGTTTGAAATAATGCACGTCATGGAATGCCTCGAAAAGGGCCTGACAGAAAGCCCGCTCCTCCCGCTCGATTTCAGCCTCGACCTGACGGAAATGCTCGATTGGGTGCGCGAGGAGTTCAGCAAGGGCGACATTCATGAATAAAAGCTCACCAGTCGTCCGTTTTTTTGGGGGTTTCGAAATTTAACAAAAAAGGGGAATTGTATAATTAGCAAGTTGTTTCTTTTATTTGCCCTTGATTATCAACTGATTGTGCGGCCGCGCCGCAAAAAATTCAAACAAACTTAATCTATGAGTACCCGCATTTTCCCCTTGTTGGCTTTTGCGATTTGGTGCTTTTTGTGCAGGAGCTGGTACGTCTGCGACATCAAGGAACGGTGTGGCACGACGGTCGCGATGAGCAAAATCGGCACCGAGCCGCAACCCGCCGTCGAGACCCCAGCCGAACCTGCGCCCGAAGCCGCCCCAAAAGTTGAACCACAACAACCCGACCCCGCTCCGCCCGCGCCCGAAAAAAAGGAACCTCCGGTCGCCAGTTCTGCCCCTTCCAGCAGCGGGATGGTCGATGAAATGTCCGACAAAACGGTCATTCATTACGATTACAACAAGCTGGACAAAGAAGCGAACGCCGACGTGGACGAATACCTCGTCCGTCTCGCCGCCGACCTGAAAAGTACCGGCAAGACCGTGACCCTCGTTGGCCACACGGATGCCGTCGGCGATGGCACGACGAACATCCTCGTGAGCGAGCGGCGGGCAAAGAACGTGCGCGATATCTTAAAGGAAAAAGGTGTCGCAGCCGGCCAGATCAAGACCGTCGGGAAGGGTGAAAGCCAGCCCGTCGGCACCAACGACAACCCCGATGGCCGTCGGCAAAACCGCCGCGTAGAGGTGTTTTTGGGTCAATAAGTCCATTTTTTGAACGAAAAAATCATCAACCACAACTATTAGCAACCTAAAAAATGTTTGAACAAAACCCAGTCCTCGGCCCCGGAGCAGGGACCACGACGACCCATACACTCGAGATCCTGCTGATGCTGGCCGGGGCATTTTTGCTCGGCCTTTGGCTCGGCTGGCTGCTTTGGAACCGCTTCAAGGCCATCTATGACACCCTTTTGGCGGAGCACGAATCGACCAAATTACAGCTCGAAACCACTTCGACGGAACTCGCGTCGGCACAAAAACGCATCGCCCAATTTGAGGTCGACCAGTCCACGATGCGCGGGCGAATCGATTCGCTGACGGCGGATTACCATGATTCGGAGGCGCGTTTTCAACAATTGAACGGCCATCTTTCGCGGTTGAGCGAAAAAGCGGCCTCGCTCGAATACGAACTTGATGAAATCCGCCCGGCGGAAATCCCGATGGAAATTGTCGAATCGCCCGTTGATGTCCATGTCGAAAGTTTGGTGGGATTATTGCCCGCGGCCGAGGTCGAAGAATTGGTCGTCGAGTCCCCGGTGGTCGAGGAAGTGGCCATCGAAGTCCCGGTCGAAGCGGCTGTTTTGCCCGAAACCATAGAGGCCGTGCCGGAATCTGTCGATGAACCGGTTGCCATTGCAGCGCCCTTCGTCACCAAAACATTTACGAACCCGCCCGTCATCATCGAGCGGGTGACGGTCCATCAGCCCTATGTCGAGGAAACCCCGGTCGATGCGGCTCCGCCGCCCACCGAAACCGGGGTTGAAACGGTCGCGGAAACGCCCATTGCCGTGCCCGTTTTCTCGTTCGCCCCAGCTGCCTCGCCCGATGATCTTCGGATTGTCGAGGGCATCGGCCCAAAAATCGAGCAAGTTTTGAACGAAAACGGAATTTCTACTTTCCTGCAACTGTCGGAAACCTCCGAGGAACGCCTCCGCGAAATCCTCGCTGCGGCCGGCGGCCGCTTCAAGGTCCACGACCCGGCGACCTGGCCAGCGCAAGCCCGGATGGCCTTTGTCGGCGATTGGGAAATTTTGAAAAGTTGGCAAGAAGTGTTGAAGTCCGGCAAACAGGTTGAGGTTGATGAAACCGTACAACTCGCTGAAAATCAATCCGTTGAAACAGAAAATACGGCTATTATTGAAGAAACCCCAGTCATCGCTGCGTCGGAAATTTCCACCAATGGAATCTATGCCGAACCAGAAATCATCCCCGATTCTGTTTTGACCACGGCCGCCGACAACCTCAAAGTGGTCGAGGGCATCGGCCCAAAAATCGAGGAACTTCTGAACAAGAACAGCATCTCCACATTCAGCGAACTGGCCGGGACACCTGTCGCGCGGTTGAAAGAGATCCTCGAATCCGGCGGCAGCCGCTATGCGATCCACGACCCAGGCACTTGGCCCGCCCAGTCCCTTTTGGCCGCCAACGGCGAATGGGAAAACCTGAAATCCTATCAGGGTTTTTTGAACGCGGGCAAACGGCCCGAATGATCTTCGAAAAATTTTGTCCAAAAAAAAGAGCCGATTCTTGCGAACCGGCTCTTTTTTTTGTTGGCAAAATCAGCTTTTAAACAAAATCGTCCACCAAAGTGATCCTCAACATATTGGTCCGGTACCTTTTTTCGATTGGCATCGAACCCGTATTGACGATGATATCGCCTTCTTTGACAAACCCGGAATTTTTCAAGATCTCTGTTGTGTCCGAAATTGTCTCGTCGGTCGTCGTGAAGCGGTCGTAATAAAAGCATTGCACGCCCCAGCAGAGGTTCATCGTGGCGAGCATATTCGGCT
>JANOQP010000005.1:0-3788 GCA_031414895.1 Saprospirales bacterium | reverse complement strand
AAGGCAACCAGATTTGAACAGAAATATCGACATCGAACCCCCGCAATGGCCCAAGGATTGATTGATTTACCCCTAACTATCAAAGAACTTTTAATGAGAAGGCCTCATTTCTTGCCATGAATTAATCATTCAGTATCCAATTTTACACAACCGTTTTAATCTCATGCAAAACGAACATATCAACCTCGAATACCTCGACCTCATGACCGACGGCGACGACGACATGCGCCAAACGATGATTGAAATGATCCTTGAAGAGATCCCCGCCGAGATGGAAAAAATGCGCGGATCGTGGCAGTCCGGCGACCTCGCGGCCATCAAAGAGATCAGCCACAAAATGAAGAGCACCCTCGCCTTCGTCGGCAACGACCCGCTGACCGAGGCCAACCGGGCCATCGAAAATATCGCGCGCGGCAACGGGAGCCAGGCCGACTTCGGCGCACATTTCGACGAAATTTTCAAAACAATACCGATCGTTTTGGGCGAACTGGGCATGGTCGCGACGGTTTGATTTCTGGCCAAATGGCTCAAAGTCCATTGATTTGATTGTTTCTTTCAATTGCCACAGGCTTCAGCCTGTGGATTTAAAGGTGGAATTCAATCTGGCTTTAGCCGAATTTTGGCTAAAGCCCATATGACAGGTCATTTGCTTCCACAGGCTGAAGCCTGTGGCAATATAAAATTTAAAAATAATTGTTTTGAAAAAATAACTCCATGTGTTGGTTTTGAATCAAATTTGCGTCAAAATCAATCCAATTTGACTATTTCAAAACGCATCCTCGGCATCGACCCAGGCACCAACGTCCTCGGTTTTGCGGTCATCGAGATCGACAAAACGGCCCATTCCGGGATGAAGGTCATCGAGATCGGGGTCGTCACGATGGGCCATTTTGACGAACAACAGACGAAGCTCCGCTATATTTTTGAGCAGGTGCAGGACTTGATCCGGCAGCACGGGCCAACGGAAATGGCCATCGAGGCCCCGTTTTTTGGAAAAAACGTGCAGTCGATGCTCAAACTTGGCCGGGCGCAGGGCGTCGCGATCGCCTCCGCGATGACCAACGGGCTGGAGATCACGGAATATTCCCCGAAAAAAATCAAAAAAGCGGTCACTGGCAACGGCAACGCCTCGAAGGAACAGGTCGCCGGGATGCTCGAAAACATCCTCCGCCAAAAACTCGCCGAGAAACTTTTGGACGCGACCGATGCGCTTGCGACCGCCGTTTGCCACCATTATCAATCGGGCAGGATGGCCGCCGGGAAAAAAGACTACAAAGATTGGAAGTCCTTTTTGAAGGAAAACCCGCAGAAAGCGGCCTGAACCCTGTGGTTTTTGGTTAAAAAGTCAATGTTTTGGAAATTCCTCGATGGTCATTCCCTTTTCAACATTTGAGCCTTGCTACTTTCGCCCGCTTTTTTAGACAAAAATTGATTGATGGAAAATCAGGACAACCTGCTCGGCGTGCTCGGAACGCTGGTTCGATATCGCAAAAATTTGCTCCGCCTCGCGCTTTTGACTGGCCTCGCGACAGCCGGCATCTCGCTGCTTTTGCCGACCTATTATGCCTCGACGGCCACCTTTTATGCCGCCAGCCCGCAGCTCGCAAACCCCGAACTGACCTTCGGGAACACTGGGCAGGTCACCGAATATTACGGCACCGAGCACGACCTCGACCGTCTTTTGACCATCGCCGAATCGAACGAACTGGTCGATTTTATGGTCAAAAAATTCGGGCTTTATGCCCATTACGACATCGATTCGACCAAAAAGAAGGCCCCTTTCAAAGTGCGGGAGCATTTTTGGAAATTGTACAAAGTCGAAAAAACGAAGGCCGATGCGGTCGAGATTTCTGTTGAGGACACCGACCCGGAATATTCCGCGATGATGGCCAACGCGGCGATGAAAAAAATCAACGACATCGCCTCGCGCCTCACCCGCGAGGGCCTCGGCGAAATGATCAACTCGTTCAAGACCCTGATGGCTGATAAAAGGGTGATGCTCAAAATTTACGCCGACTCGCTCACGCTGCTTCGCGACCAATTTGGCATCATCGACGTCGGGACGCAGGGGCAGCTTTTGGCCGAAATGGTCAGCAAGGCCGAATCGGAAGTGACCAGGCTGTCCGTTCGGCTGGCGGAACTGGAGGGAAACCCGGCTATCCCGCGCGACACGATCGCTTATATCCGCGCCGATTTGAAGGCATATCAAAAGCAATATTTCGACCTCACCGACCCAAAATCCAAGAAAAGCCTCAACCTCGAACGTTTCAACCAGGGCCAATCGGTCGTGCAGGAATTTCAAGACTTTCACTATCAGGGACGGAAGCAATTGAGCTACGATATCGAGCGGTTCAAACAGATTCAGGCGACGTACAAAACCAATATCCCGTCCATCCATATCGTGCAGGTCGCGGAGATCCCGGTCGTCAAATCGCGGCCCGTGCGCTCCGTTTTGGTGATCGCCGCGACGCTCGCCGCGCTCGTTTTTGGGCTGCTGGCCGCCCTTTTTGCCGAACATTACAAAGGCGTAAAATGGTCGGAACTGGGCCGAAACGATTGATTTTGCGATGAAAAACGCCCTTTTTTCATTCGATTTTGCCGCGCCGAACAAAAATTTCCTCTTTTTTGTCGGCGGCCTCGTGCTGCTTGCGGGCGCAATCGCGGGCGCGACGGGGCAACTTTTTTGGCTTGGCCTCCCGGTCGCGGGCTTCGTCGGTTGGCTCGCGCTGGTCGATTTTCGCAAACTTTTTTACCTCCTCATCGGCTGTATTCCGTTCAGTACGGAGGTCGAACTGCCCGGCGGTTTTGGCACCGACCTGCCGACCGAGCCGCTCACGGTCGCGCTTTTGGGCATCGGGACCTTGTTCTTTTTGAAAAACCTGGGCAGCATTTCGGGGCAATTTTTGCGCCACCCGATTACGCTTTTGGTGCTTTTTCATTTCGCGTGGATCGGCCTGACCGCGCTGCTTTCCGACAATCCGGGGGTCTCGTTGAAGTTTTTTTTGGCAAAAACCTGGTACATCGGCGTGTTTTATTTCCTCGCTGGGCACTTGATTTCGAGCGAAAAAAACCTCCGCGAAATGATCTGGTGGATGGTGCCGGGGCTGATTTTCACCATCGCTTTTTGCACGATAAAACACGCCACTTTCGGCTTCCAATTTAAGTACGTCAACTCGGCGATGTTGCCGTTTTACCGCAATAAAGTGATGTATTCCTGCCTTTTGGCGGTTGTTTTCCCCTTTTTATGGCTGATGGCACGGAACACACCGCGCCGGACAGCGGCGTTCAAATGGCTCGTCGTGGCCATCATTTTGTGCCTGATCGGCATCCAATTGAGCTACACTCGGGCCGCTTATATCGTCATCATCCTCGCTTTTTTTCTCTATAAAATTTTGCAAAAAAGGCTGATGCCATTTGCGCTCGGCATCGCATCGCTGTTCCTGATCTTCGGAATTTGGTTCATGTCGTCGGGCAACCGCTACCTCGACTTTGCCCCGAATTTTCAAAAAACGGTCGAGCACAAACAGTTCGGGAACCTCCTCGAAGCGACCTATAAATTGGAGGACATTTCGACCATGGAGCGCGTTTTTCGCTGGGTCGCGGGTTTTCAAATGGTTGAAAAGCGGCCGTTTTTTGGCTACGGGCCGGGGACTTTTACGTTTTTTTATGAAAAATCGACCGTATCGAGCTTTGAAACCTACGTTTCGGACAACCCAGAAAGGTCGGGCATCCATTGTTATTATTTGATGACGGCGGTCGAGCAGGGGATCTTTGGCAGCCTGATCTTC
>JANOQP010000004.1:0-8717 GCA_031414895.1 Saprospirales bacterium | reverse complement strand
CTCAAATTCAATGTCCGTGTCAATTTCAATGACCAAAATGGGCGGGACTTTCGGGTATTGCTTGGTGACCATTTCCCCGGTCAAAACTGCTTTTGAAAAAATGGCGATGTCGAGTACAAAGTGGTTTCGAGAATCGATTTCCAACCCAACATTTGACCCGATGACAAATCCGCGTTGGTCCAATTTTGAGTAAAACTGCCGCAAAAAATAGCCGATTACCCGAGATTGGATCATGCCAATCCCTCGAATATCGTCAAATGCCTTCTTTTTACTGACCACATCCATGAACCCCTGCCGATAAAGCAGCTTTTCGTCCATGATTTCATGGATCAGATAGGGTGGAATATTGGCCATGAACATCAAAATTTAGCAATGACGCAATCAGGGAAAGTAATTTATCACTGCTTCGCCGACTTCAAATATTCCTCCACGAGTGCCTTATAATAAGGCCGCAGCGCGGGCGAAACCGTCCGATATTGGTCAACTTCGGCACGGCGCGCCTTCAAATATTCCTCCAAAGCGGGCGGCATTTTCGGCGGGATGTTCTTGGCGGTCTCGGCCTGCCGCTGCTCGTCCTGTTCTTGTTGGCGTTCGGCGCGTTCGTCCTCCAAAAGTTTGGACATGATGTCCTGTTGGCGTTTGAGCATTTCGTTGGTCAGTTTTTTGTTGACCAGCTCTTTTTCGGTCTCCTCCATTTGTTTGGAGATTTCGTCAAGCTCTTTTGTGCCTTTGCCCTCGCCCTGTTTTTCGCGGCGTTTTTCGTCCAGGGCCTTGCGAAGCTCGGCCTGCTGGCGGGCCATTTTGGCGTATTCCTTGGCC
Source organism: Saprospirales bacterium (assembly GCA_031414895.1). Lineage (GTDB taxonomy): Bacteria > Bacteroidota > Bacteroidia > Chitinophagales > Saprospiraceae > JANOQP01. The sequence goes on along the minus strand of JANOQP010000004.1, from coordinate 7,898 downwards.
GATGCACCGCCCTGTCCGCCGGATTTTCCCTGCTTTTCGAGGCGTTCTTTGAGCCCCTTCATCATCTCGTTTAGGCTGCCCTGTCCTTTCGACATTTTATCACCGGGCGATTTGTCCTTGCCTTTTCCCTTGCCCTTGCTTTTGCCCGGTTTTTTGCATTTGCCCGATCCTTCCTGTTCGCTTTGCGATTGCTGCTGCATCTGGTTCAAGGTCTCGGAAAGCATGAGCGCGAGGTCGTTGAGACCTTTCATGGACGATTGTTGGAAGCCGTTTGCCCGCTGGACCTGCCGTTCCTCGAGGTCGGCGGTCGAGTTTTTGATGCTCGATTTGATGTCGCCGACTTTCTCCAAAACGAAGCCTTCGATTTGATAGACCCGCTTCGCGAGCGCATCCAACGAATCTTCCACGATCTTGAAATCGTCCTTTATTTTGTACTGCCCCTGCACGAGTTCGACATAATTTGGCGTGTTCAGCGGTGCTTTTGAGATGGCGTTCATGTTGTCCTCCTGCGAAAAAGACAGCCCGATGATGTTCTCCAAAAGCTGCCGGAGCGCGGCCATGTCCTCCTCGGCCTGTTCGCCGGAGTCGCCGTCCATTTTGGCCTTCATGTTGTTGGCCATTTCCTTCATTTTTTTTGCCGCTGATTTCTGCTTTTTGGCGGCCTTCGGTTTTTTGTCGGCGCCCGGTTTTTTCATCTCGTCGGAGGCCTCTTTTTGGTCTTTTTTGATGTCCTCTTGCTCCTCTTTTGTGTCGGGGATGTCCTTTGGGCGTTCGAGTTCCTCGTTTTTCTTTTTGGTGTCCTCCAGTTTTTCGGAGATTTTTTCCATCTCTTTATTCAATTCTTCCTGCTCTTTTTTGATTTCCTCCTCGCTTTTTTGGTCTTTTTCAGTCTCTTCGGCCAATTTTTCCTGCTTTTCGGCGAGTTTTTCAAGTTCCTCCATCGCCTCGTCCAACTGCTTTTCGACCTCCAATTGTTTGAAAAGCTCCTGTAACCTGTCCAGCTCTTTGGTCACTTGCTCGTTGTCCATTTTCATCTCCTCCATCTTGTCGAGGGTCTCTTCTTTGTTCATGTTTTGGAGCATTTCCTCGATCTGTTTCATCATTTCCTTCATCTCTGGCGACAAAACCTCCTCGAACATTTTTTGCAACTGCTCCTGTTTTTCCAAGATCTGCTCGTTCTGTTCCATCTGTTCCTGCGCCTTCATGTTCTCCTGAAAGTTCGCTTTTGCCCGCTCGATTTTTTGCTCCAACTGCTTTTGGCGGTCGAGCAATTTCTCCATTTCCTTCCGGCTCTGCCAATCGAGCTCCTTTTGTTGGAGCACTTTTTCGCGCAGTTTTTTCATGTCCTCCTGCACTTTCAGCGATTCCTTCAACGCTTTTTCGAGGTCTTTTTTGATCTCTTGGTCGTTCTCGGCGGTCAATTTTTTGATTTCCTCGACGGTCGGCATCCGGAACTGTTCGATGCCCGTCCGCGCCGATTTTGCGCCGTTCACGCCGTCGTTGTCGAAGACCTCAAAATAGTAAGTGACCTCGTCGCCCGGCGCCAAAGCGAGGTCTTCGAGGTTGAAATTATGGCTGTAACCCGTCTGTTTCCCCGCGGAAAATTGGATGGGCAGCGCGTTCATCGGCTGTTGCCCCCCCTTTGCTTTTTTGATCTGATAATTGAAAACGAGCCGCGAAATGCCATAATCGTCCGACGCGTCGCCCGCGAAAAACAGCAATTGGTTGTTCGTCGAATCGGCAAATTTCTTCACATCAATCTCCGGCACGAGGTCGGGGATGATGGTGATCGAATAGCCGACCGAGTCCGCGTTTGGCAGTTTTTTATTGGAAATAAAAACCTTGTACGGCTCGTCGCGCATCGCCCGGCGGTTGAACTGGAACAGCTCATCATCGAACCTTTTTGCGCCAACTGCTTGATTATCAGCAGAGAAACGCATCCGCAAATCATCGGTATGTTCTGCGGAAAAGACCCAGCCGAGGTCGGTCCCCTGCGGCACGACGATATCGCCGACGTTTTCAAGCTGCTCGTTTTGCCGGCCGATATAGTTTGGAAAATCAAGTTTCACCGAAAAGGAAAGGATGTTCGGCTTCTCGATGACATCAATTTTGAACTCGTCCGATTCGACGCCGCCGCCAAAAAGTTTGAATTTCGTGTCGCGCTGCACATTCGTGAAACGGTACGAAAAAACATTGCCCGCCTCCTTCGCCAGCCGATATTGCGCACCGCCGAGGTCAATAAAAACCTCGTTCGGAAGGGCCGCGCCCGCCACTTCGACGCGCAGCGGAAAATCCGAAAATTGCACCGCCGTCAAACTGTCGGGATTGACCAAAAACTTGAACGGCGCGGGCTTTTCGAATTTCACGTTGTTGTTGAAAAGCCGCAAACTGCCTTCCCGAAAAATGCTCGGCGCGGCGAAAAAGATGAACAAGAGCAACGCCAACGGCGGCAGTGCGTACCGCAAATATTTGCGGTTTTTGCCCAAATCGATGGCACCGGTGAACGGCACGAGCTTGATCTCGTCCGATTTTTGGTTGATGGATGCGTTTATCAACTCCGCATGGAGCGCGTTTTGCGACTGCTGTTTGAGCTGCAAAATATTGAGCAATTTATCCTGCACCCCCGTGAAATGTTCGCCGATTATGGAAGCCGCTTTTTCGTGCGAAATCACCTGTCCGAGCCGGAAATAGTGCATCAATGGCACGATGACCCAAGCCCAAAGCGCGCCGCCCGTCACGGCCAAAAAAGTCCAGAACATGAATTTCCGAACGCCCGTCGAAAAGTAGAATTGGTACTCCAAAACGTTCATCAAAATGAACATCGTCAGCACCGTCGCGACCGTGTAAAGTGCGCCGCGCAGCAATTGGTTGATATAAAACTTGCGGATGAAGGCATCCAGTTTTTCAATGAGAAGCGAATAGTTGCTCATATTTTTAATGACGAATTACAAATGGGTAATGACTGAACGGGGCAAGGCCGGGGCAAAAAACCTGCGGCAAATTGATTGACAAAAAACCCGTTTTTCGTGGAAAAGATGTGCAGAAAGGCGGGTTTTTAACCTAAATTTTTTCCGGGGCAAGATAGGGCCTTCGCGTAGCGCGGACGGGTATTTCCAACGAAAAAACCGGGGCATATATAAGATAGCTTTCTTTTGTAAGAAATTCACCCCGCCAGCAACCAACCGATTAGCTGATTTCCGACAAAAAAAATGCCCTTGCCCGCGCCAGAAACTAAGAACGCCGAAGCCCAATTTTTGGCACAACTCGCTGATTGCCAACCGATTGTGCAAAAAATTGCCCGCGTTTATGGCCGCACCGGGGCCGACCGTGCCGACCTCCGGCAAGAAATTTTGATGCAGGCATGGCGGGCATGGCCCAATTTTCGGGGCGACGCAAAATTTTCCACTTGGCTCTATAAGATCGGCCTGAACACCGCCCTCATGGCCCGCCGCCGCGAACGCCCGCCGACCGCCGAATTTTTCCCGGAAAACACCGCCGCTCAACCGCCCATCGAACCGATCCCGACCGATTTGGAACGGCTTTACGAGGCCATCGGCAAGCTCGGGGTCGCTGAAAAATCGCTCACTTTGCTTTGGCTCGATGATTTAAGCTATTCGGAAATTGCGGAAATAACGGGCCTCACTTCCAGCAATATTGGGGTAAAACTCAACCGGGCACGCGCCCGGCTCCGCGAGTTGATGAGCATTGAAAATTGACCAAAAACTTGAAAATATGGACGATTTAAAAGCAATTTGGGCAAAAAACCCGCCCGCCGAGATCGATTTTCCGGAAGGCCTACGCCGCGTCAGGATGCAAAAACTGAACAGTTCTGCACGAAAATTGCGTTTTCGGCTCTGCCTTGAAGCGGCTGCCGTCTTGTTGTTTTTTGTCGCCGTTTGTTACGCATGGCAAAATGGGATGGTCTATAAAAGCCGCACGGTTTTGTGGATGCTGGCACTCACGGCCATAAGCGTTTTGCCCGTTTTTTGGCGGCTTGGTCGGGCTATTTTTGGACTGGCACGCCCCGATTTTTCAAAAAACATTGTCGAAAACCTGCGTGCCGCCGTCGCCAATTTGCGCCGCGAACTGAAAATCTACCTCTGGTCCCTCTATGCTTTTTCAGCCGTCATGGCCGTCCTTTTGATGGTTGACCCTTTTTCTTTTTTGAAAAAAATATTTTTCATCGCCGTCCTTTTGGTCAATACTTTTTTGGGGAAATTTTGGGTGCGGATGCTTTATGGACGCGAATTGGAACGGCTCGAAAGGGAGCTTGATGGGTGGGAAAATGGATGAATTGGTCAAACCGCTCCGACCACCCCGTTCCGCAAGTTCATCGGAAACCTCCCCGTCCTTTTTTTGAAAAAATGCGCAAAGTGCGCCGGGTCGCCGAAACCAAGTTCATAGGAAATTTCCTTTACTGGCTTGTCCGAAAAACGGAGCATCCGAGTTGCTTCCAGCTCGATTCGGCCATGTATAATGTCGAGTGGCGACGGTTGGCCGAGCGTTCGAAAGACGTTTGAGAGCGTTTTTGGCGAGCGGTGGAGCAGGGCCGCGTATTCGGCGACGCTGTGTTTTTCCCGAAAATTGGACTCTACGAACTTTGAAAACTGCCGCACGATTTCCGCCGGGGCGGTCGGTTCGGTTTCTTCGGGCTGTTGTTTTCGCGCGAGCCGGGCGCACCGAATCAGCAATCTTTTCAACAAGAGCCGCAGCATCTCGCCGCTTTTGTCGTCCTTTTCGGACAGTTCGTTTTGCACGATTTTCACCCAATGCAGCACTTCCCCGGCAGCTTCTGGGTCGAGCGAAATAATGGGCGGTTCGATGGCCGCATTGAACAAAAGCCCGTTGCACGAAATCTCGCGGTCATGGTATTCGAGGCAATAAAACTGCCAATTGAACTGCAAAAGCCATCCTTCGGCAGTGTTTTTTTGTGGAAAATCAAGGGCCGCGCCACGCTGCAAAAAGGCCATTTGGTTTTTTTGCAAAGTCAAATCGCGGCCATCCTTTTGGATCTCGAGCGGTTCGCCAAAATTGAAGGCAACACTATAATATTGGATGAAATGGTTGGCCGGGAACGACAATGCGCCCATTTTTGACAAAAGGAAAAATGCGCCGTCGGCATCCGTGAAAACCTGTTTTTGCCCGTCCATCGTTTTGTTTTTTTGAAAAACAAAGAACGAGGCAAAATGCTTTGTGGATTTCAAAATCGCGCAAAAATGACTTTTTTATGTCCAATACTTGACGTGCGGGCTCATTTTTTATAAAAGATGCCCACCGCGATGACCGGCCCGACATAAGCGTTCCGCACTTTCACGGGAAAGGAAACGCACCGCCAATAATCCGCTGTCACCCCAAAATGCCTCGAAAACCGCCACCCGAACCCAGCTGAAACCGCGCTCATTTCCGTCCCCTCGCCACGAAAAAATGGCACATTTTGGTTGGGCTCGTCCGAAACGGAAACAAGGACGGCCCCCCTTGTTTTCACATAAAATGGCGCCGTAATTTTATACCCGACCTCAAAACCGCCATGAAATTGGTCGGTAAAACCCCGCGTCCGGAGGTTGTAGGCCGAAAAGACGGTTGCCCAACCTTTGTATTTTCCCCATGAGCTGGAAGCGGCGAGGGTCGTCCAAATGTTCGTTTCGCCGTCGGTCGTGGCAAGGTTGGCGGTCTCGAAAATGCCGAGGTCGTTCGGTTTTTTGTGCCGCGCAAAATTGTCGCGCCTGCCGAGCGGGATTTCCGGGCCGATGGCTATCGAGACGGGCCATTTTTTTCGCAAAATCGCATATTTCAGTTCAACCCGCAGGTCGCTGGGTGCGGCAACGGCCTCCGTCGTTTCATATCGGTTGATGCGCAGCGGGGCCGATTGGGCGATCGCCGTGAGCCGGTTGGTCAGGCCGTATTCGCCATAAAAAACAAAGTTTTGCTGGGAAAAGCGGGTCGTTTTCAACCGCTCCCCGGCAAGGTTTTTATAGTTTTCGGACGACAAAAAACCCGCGCCAACTTGCAGATAAACGTCGTTTTTCGCCCGCGCCCAACCGCTTTGCGCACCCATTTTTTGTAAAAAAAACATCAAGGCCAGCCCAAGGACCAGCCGAAAACCCATATTTTTCATAGAAAGGAATGATAAATTGTAAAACAAAAAGGGCCTCCACGACTGCGCGAAGGCCCCCAATAGAAACCCCTGACCGGAGTTTCTATCATTCATGATTACTGAAGCTTTGCGTTGCCAAAAGGGATTGCCGCGCTGCCGCACCAAATGATGACGTGCGTGTAATCGGCCCCGGCGGTTTTTTTGAGCTTGTAGAACATCTCTCCGTTCGCGCCGGCCACGCCAGCGAGGATGAGCGTCGGGTTGCCGTTGCCCGGGTCGGCGAGGTAGGTGTCGCCTTTTGAGAGGTAGACGGTGGCCGTGCCGGTGCCCAGTTCGGTCTTGAAATCCGAGCCGAGGTGGAGCCATTGCGCACCGCTTTTGTCCGTGCCGATTTCGGCGAGGCCAGCGGTTGGCGTCCCGTTTTGGGCCATGAGCGAACCGGAGCGTGTTTTGGTGAATGTGTCTGGGCGGGCAGAGTCCACCGTGACGGTCGTTTCATCCTTTCCGCAGGACGTGAAAACAACCAAAAGGAGGCCGAAAATGGCCGACGAAAGCAACTTTTGCATGGTCAGAAATTTTTATTGATGAATGAATAAAATTGAACAGTGCAAAAGTGCGGGCCCCCAAATGCCCAAAAAATGATGATTCTTCCCGACCAGTTGGCAGGATTTCCCTTTTTAAGTGATTGCTCGAAAATAATCGGGCAATCACTTAAAAGTAAAAGCCATTCCCTTTCAGGATAGGGTGTTCAATTTCAAGGGAACGACATGTTGCCATTTTTGGTCAAAAAAAAAGCACAAATCTCAAGCCCAACGAGGTTGTCACGCTGTAAGCGTCTGCCCGGGCTTTGGCTCGAATCTTCAATAAAAGCACCCAAAAAGTGTCGATTTAAATCAAAATTGGAGCTTCAGTCTGGGCAGATCCTTCCAGGATGACAGAAAGATTGGGCTTGAGATTGGAACATTTTTCAATCAAAAATGGCAGCACTCTTTTACTTTGAAATTGAATACCCTACCCTTTCAGGTTTTATTCCCACTCGATGGTCGCGGGCGGCTTGGTCGAAATATCAAAAACCACCCGGTTGATGCCCTTCACCCGGTTGATGATCTCGCTGGAAACATCGGCCAAAAAATCGTACGGCAGGCGGCTCCATTCTGCGGTCATGCCGTCGGAGGAATTGACGGCGCGGAGGGCGATGCACTGCTCGTAAGTGCGTTCGTCGCCCATCACGCCGACTGATTGGATGGGCAGCAAAATCGCCCCAGCTTGCCAAACTTTATCGTATAAACCGCTGGTTTTCAACGAGTTGATGAAAATCGCATCCGCTTCTTGGAGCATCGCAACCTTCGCTGGCGTGATGTCGCCGAGGATGCGGATGCCGAGGCCGGGGCCGGGGAACGGGTGGCGGTTGAGGATGTGCGGCGGCACTTCGAGCGTCCGCCCGACGCGCCTGACCTCATCTTTGAAGAGCATCCGTAGCGGTTCGACAATCTTCAATTTGAGCCGGTCGGGCAGCCCGCCGACATTGTGGTGGCTTTTGATGGTGACCGACGGGCCATGCACCGAAACCGATTCGATGACATCCGGATAAATCGTTCCCTGCCCCAAAAACGCGGCCTCCGGGTGAAATTGCAACCCATAAACCGGCCGCTCAAACCTGCCATTAATCGCCAGAAAGGCCGCGTTTTGGATGCTCTCGGTCGAGGCCAAAAGCTCAAAGCCATCGGGCAGCCGCAAGATGGTGTCGGCATGGCTCATCCAGATTTGCGATTGGTCCTTTACGTTTTTGAGGAGCGGTTCGCGG
>JANOQP010000003.1:0-5044 GCA_031414895.1 Saprospirales bacterium | reverse complement strand
CATTTTGGGGGTCGATTATAGTTTGAACATCCCGAGCGTCATCACTTTCCAGCCGGGCGTGTCGGAGCTCAGCTTCCCGATCGTCGCCATTTTGGATGCCCTGAACGAGGGCGTCGAAACACTCACGATCAGTTTGACGAAGGATTTTGGCTGCGGCGTTGTCTCGCTCGTCACGACCGAAATCGATATTGCCGACCAAATTGTGGTCAATGTCACCGCAGGCGACACCGCACTCGTTTGCGCGGGCGGCACTTTGCAGCTCGTTGCCGAGGGCGCCGTCTCCTACTTTTGGTCGCCGCCGGGCGCGGTCTCCAACCCGAACATCGCCAACCCGACCATCACGCCGACGCAGGATATTTGGCTTTCCGTTTCAGGCACCGCCGGCACCTGCACCGATAAGGACAGTGTGTATGTCCATATCATCAACCCACAAATTGACCTCGCCGCGCTTGCCCCGACCAATATCTGCCTTGGCGGATCGGTGCCGCTCCAGGTGACCGACAACGTGGCGCACGAGGGCCTTTCATGGTCGCCAGCGTTCGGGATCAGCGACCCGTCGAGCGCGAACGTGATCGCCACGCCGACCGAAACGACGACTTATACGGCATCTGTTGAGATTGCGGGCTGTATCGTTTCGGACGCGGTGACGATCAATGTGGACACGCTGTTTTTTCCGAAATTGGCGAACGACACCCTTTTGTGCCAAAATTACCCGATCGACCTCGGCGAGGATATTGACCCGACGACCACCAATTATGCGTGGTCGCCCGCGATCGGTTTGTCTTCGACAAATGTCAGCGGGCCGATTGCATTTCCACAGACGACGACCACTTATGTTTTGACCGCGACTTCCGCCAACGGTTATTGCACCCAAAATGAATCGGTGACCATCTCGGTCACGCCCGCGGATGTCGATATCAACGGCGATCCGTACCGGGAAATTTGCCTCGGCGACTCGATCCAATTGTTCGCCAATGTCTCCGGTGTCGGCACTTTGGAATGGGAAAATTCGCTCGGCGGCCAGTCGATCCAAAACCCGATTTGGGCCAGCCCGGACGAATCGGCTTGGTACAAAGTGTCGTTCGGCATCAACCAGTGCACGGTTTATGACTCGGTTTTTGTGCGCGTCGATTCGCTGCCGAACCAGATGTTCATGCTCGAACCGTTCAAAACGGTCTATTGCCCCGGCGAACAGGTTTTGATCAAATCGCCGACCTACCAGCCCGCCGATTTCCCCGGCCTCCAACCCGATATGGGCAATATCCTCTGGGTCCCAGATAGCGATATCCTCACGCCGGACACGCTCTGGAACCTCCTTTTCACGACGACCGACACGATTACCTATTCGCGGATCATCCACAATTTCGGCTGTCGCGACACGGCCTCGATCACGATAAATGTGTTCACGCCGGTGCTTTTGACGGCCACGGTAAGCGACAATTATACCTGTCCGGGCGACCTCGTGCAGCTCGATGCGATTTTTGCGGGCAATTTTTCGGTCGAATGGGAGGGCGATGTTTCCAATAAAAACATCAAAAACCCGACCGCCAGCCCGCTCGTCACGACGACCTACATGGTCAAAATGAAGGATGTGCCATGCCCCTCTTCGGCGAGCGTGACGGTGAAGGTCGAGGGCAAACCGTATATCGCCCTTGAAAACGACCCCGTCGTTTGCACCGGCGCAACCATCGAATTGCAGCACAACAACGACCCGAATGTCTCCTTTTCGTGGGTCTTGCCCAATGGATTGACCTCCAATGAGCAACTGCTCTTCCTCGACCCGGTGGTTGCCGGCACCTATTCGGTCACCGCGACGGGGCTGAACAGTTGCACAAATACCGCCTCGACCAATGTGACGATCGCCTCGGCGACGGTGAACTTGGGCCCCGACCTCAAAATTTGCCGCGAAAAAGGGCCAGCGGTCGTCGATGCGCAGGTCACGGGATGGGGCAGCGGTAATTTCCTTTGGAGCGATGGCGGCGCTGGCAGCCCCTATTCGGCGTCCCTCGCAATCGACGGGCAGACGAAAGTGCTGTCGGTCATCTATGTCTATGCAAACAACTGCCTCGCCCACGACACGATGAACATCAAGACATTGCCCGGTGTCAATGTGTTTGATTTTAGGATAAAACCGGACACGACGGACGGCATCTATTGCCAGGGCGCGAAGGTCACCGTGCTCCAGGATGCGACCTCGCTCTCGCCGATGTCCTATATTTGGTCGCTCAATGGGCAGCCGCTGCCCGACCTCGTGGGCGATTCGGTCATGCTCAATTTGAGCGGGAAGGGCCTGAACACCATTTCCGTCATCGTCCAAACGCCCGATGGTTGCTCCGACGACAAAACGCTCGGCATCCAAACCGAGGAATGCTTCGGCATCCCCAATGCATTCACGCCCGACTACGACGGGCTCAATGACGTGTTCGAGGTCTGGTACGAGCCCGGCGCGATCACCATCGAGGACCTCAAGATCTACGCCCGTTGGGGCGAACTTGTTTATGACAACGACACGCCCAACTTCAAATGGGACGGAAAAGTCAATGGCAAGGACGCGCCGATGGATGTTTATCTCTACAAGATCACCTTCCGCCGGCCCGACCAGAGCCGCGAGGTCATCAGCGGCGATGTTACTTTGATTAGATGATTGGTTTTTAGGGAAATAAAAAAGCCGTTTTGCGAGTGGGAGCTTGCAAAACGGCTTTTTTGTATTTTCTAAAACATACCACCTATGTGTTAAAAAAAAAGTTGTTCACGATTTAAAACAACCTACTTAAAGGTGAACCGGTTGTTCGCGTAAAAATTCCAGAGCACGACGATGCCCGTCGCCATCAGTTTCGCGGGGTAAAAAGTGGCCCGCCATTTTTCGGTGAAAAAATAGATCAGCGCGTTGTTGATGCCGAGGCCGATGAGCGAAAGACCAAAAAACTTGGCAAATTGGATGCCCATTTCCGGGTCGGTCGAGTGGAAGGTCCAGGTGCGGTTGAGCCAAAAGTTCCAGCAAACGGCGGTCAGGAAACCGAGGCTGTTGGCGATGTATTTGTTCAGTCCCAGCTTTTCCTTCGCCAGCCAGGTGATGCCAAAATCAACAAAAACGCCGGAAAAACCGACAAGCCCGAAGCGCAGGAAATGGTAAAAAGTGGTTTGGTCCATCAATAATTCACGTTTTTTTTCGAGCGGCGAAAGTAGTCCAACCAACCAGTTATCGACGAAACTCGAACAAATACGGCTGCCCTGCCGGTATTTTATTCCCAAAAACATCGGTCTGTTCCTGCTGGAAAACGGCCTCAAATTGGAGGTGGATTTCCCCGGCGGCGGCGTTGCGCTCGGCCACCAATTTGGTCGGGAAGCCGCCCGTCATCGTGAGGTTCTTGAACCCCTTCGCCTGTTTGACCGACCAGTTGCCGGCCCCGGCGGCGTTCATCCAAAATTCGTAGCGCGTGCCGTCGATTTTTTTCAAAAAACAGATCGGGCCGCGAAAATCGTACGGGCCCCACTCGGTCATCCAGATCCAATGGCGGCCCCGTTTGTTCGAGATGCCGTCCTTTGCGTCGATGCCGTCGGCAAGTTTTGGGAAATTTGGCACGGCCAAAAATGCGTAATCGTCTTTTTTGTCCCAAAAAATGGCGGCAGAATCGGCGGCCGTCGGCGCGTCGAGGAGTTTTTTAAAGCCCGAAAAAACATTGCCCGAATCCACAAAAACACGCGCCAAACCGCTGATTTTCAACGGGTTGTGCGTCTCCGAAAAGTTGTTCCCGACAATAAAAACATCGCGGTCGCTGCTGTCATTTTTCGTGAATGCCCCTCCGATTTCGTCAAAAAGCCAGATGCCGACCGAGTCTTTTTCAAAACTGTTGCGCTCGATCCGGATGTTTTGGCCCGCCTCGACTGCCATCGCGACCGTGCAATTGCGCACCGTGTTGCCCGAAAAATTGGCCGCATCGGAATGCGCCGCCCAGATTCCGTTGGTGCAACCATCCATATAATTTGAGTAAAAATTGCCCTGCGAAAAAGCCGTTTCGATACCGTTTGCGGGTGCGTAACTGAAATCGTTGCCGAAAATCAGGTTTCTGTTCGGGCCATCGTCCATCGGCTTTTCGCCCGCCCGGCCCAAAAAACCGTTGCCCGAGTGCGTCGCCGAATTGTACCCAAAAACGTTCCCGACCGATTGCCCAAAACACAAAATTCCCGCGCTTCCTTGCCCGGTTTGATAAAAATTTTGTGAAAAACCGCGCACGTTCCAACCGAGCCGGTTGTGCATGACCGTGTTTTTTGACGAGCGAAAAAGCCCGATGCCGACCCCCGAATTGAACCGAAAATCATTGTTGTAAAACAGCCCGTCCGAGCATCCCGCGAGCAGGAGGGCGTTTTGGTTGCCGGTCGCCGTGCAGTTTTTGACGAGCGCGTTTTGGCAGTTTTTCAGGTAAATGCCCGCGCCGTGGCGCATCCATTCACCGTGGTCGTTTTGTTCAAAATCCAACCAATCGGCGGGGTCCTCTTTTTCGCGCGAACTGCGCAAACGGGGCCGCCAATTATAGCTAAAATCGGCGCCAATCAGTTGAAAATCAACAACTTGCATAGCGAGGAGGCCGATTTTATAGCCGCGCACGTTCAGGTTTTTAATCAAAATTTTGCGCCCCTCGACCTTTATCCCGAGGCCGGAAAATTGGTCGGGCAGCCCTTTTTTTCCATTTCCCAAAAAGGTCGCGCCCTGAAAATCGACCTCGATATTTTCACCTTTAATAATAAGGGCCGGGTTTTCGAGGCCGTCCGCCGCGCCGTCAAAACGGTATTCGCCGGGCGCGATGCGGCACGATTGGGTGATGGCCTGGCCAGCGGTCGGGATGATCTCAGTGGATTGGGCGAGGCAGAAAAACGGCAGGGCCAGCACGAAAACCAATAACAGTTGCTCGTGAGGGTCTGCGACCCGATACGTTCCGCTTTGTCATCGCTCGTGAGGGTCTGGGACCCGCGACGGTGCGGTTGGAGGTCTTTGTGCTGCGGATAAAATGGTGAAAAAGGGAGGGGTGCTGCCAAAGGGACGGGT
>JANOQP010000002.1:0-2095 GCA_031414895.1 Saprospirales bacterium | reverse complement strand
GCTCGGCGGCGGAAACCGTGAACAGGCTCTGTGCGTCGGGCATGGCCGCTACCGTCAATGCGCACCGGGCCATCTCGTGCGGCGACGGTGACCTGTTCATCGCGGGCGGCGTCGAGCACATGACCCGCGCCCCGTATGTGATGTCGAAGTCGGCCAAACCGTTCGGGACGGACGCGCAACTTTTCGACAGTTCGTTCGGCTGGCGGTTCATCAACCCGCGCATGAAAACCATGTTCGGCACCGACGCGATGGGCGAAACAGCCGAAAATCTGGCCGACCAGCACAAAATCAGCCGCGACGACCAAGACTTGTTCGCCTTCCGCAGCCAACAAAAAGCGTCAGCGGCGCAGCAAAACGGCATCCTTTCGAAAGAGATCGCGCCGGTCCCATTGCCCATCGGGAAAGATGGCAAGGCCGTTTTTTTTGAAAAGGACGAATTCATCAAGCCCGCGACCTCGCTCGAAGGATTGGCAAAACTCCGCCCCGCGTTCCGAAAAGAGGGCGGCACGGTCACCGCTGGCAATGCTTCGGGCCTCAACGACGGGGCCGCCGCGCTCCTCCTTGCAGGCGAAACGGCGGTCAAAAAGCACGGTTTTGCCCCAAAAGTGCGCATCGTGTCGAACGGCGTTTCCGGTGTCGAGCCGCGCATCATGGGCATCGGGCCGGTCGAGGCGAGCCGATTGGCGTTGAACCGCGCCGGGCTTTCCATTGAAAAAATGGACGTAATCGAACTCAACGAAGCTTTTGCAGCGCAGGTGATCGCCTGCACCCGCACCCTCGGCCTCGACGATAACGACCCGCGCATCAACCCGAACGGCGGCTCAATCGCCCTCGGCCACCCGCTCGGGATGTCCGGGGCGCGGATCCTGCTCGCCGCGGCCAACCAACTCGTGCGGACGGGCGGACGGTTTGCGCTCTGCACGATGTGCATCGGGGTTGGGCAGGGGTACGCGGTGGTTTTGGAGCGGGTTTGACCAGGGTCGATGAACAAATCACGGGTGCGATCCTTTTGCATTTTTAAAACGCAAATGGTTGAAAAGCAACACGGATTTGACGGATTGGTCACGGATTTACACAGATTGGGTTTATCGGATTGCACAACAAAAAAAATCCGTGTAAATATGTCACCAACCCCTCAAATCCGTGTTGCTTGCTAACACAATAAAACAATGATTTCAACATGAAAAAACAGCATTTCATCCCCCTTTTGGCCCTCCTTTTGGCCGCCTTTTCCAACTGCCAAAACGCCAACAAAACCTGTTGCGGCACGGTCCCGACCGACGCATTTGCCAACCTCGGGGGCTCCAAGGCTTTTCAGGATGCGCACCCGGCCCCGCTCCCAACAAGTTCCGTCCACGAGGGCGAAATGATCGGCCTTCAGGTCGAGGGCGGCGAGGATGCGAAAGCCTATTTTGTCAAAAAAAATGACGGCGACCGCTACTTGATGCTCTTCCACGAATGGTGGGGGCTGAACGATTACATCAAAAACGAGGCGGATTTTTATGCCAATGCGTTGGATATCAACGTGTTATGCCCCGACCTCTACGACGGCAACCTCGCCACCGATGCCGAGACCGCCGGAAAACTGATGGGCGCAAACGATAAAGAACGGAGCGCGGCCATCGTCCGTGGGGCCTTCAAACAGGCCGGCGAGGCCGCCAATGTCCGCACGATGGGCTGGTGTTTTGGCGGCGGCTGGTCGTGCCAGGCTGCCCTGATCGGCGGAAAACAGGTCGTCGGCTGCGTCATTTATTATGGGATGCCGGAAGAAGATATTGAAAAATTGGCCGCGCTCAATTGCGACGCCCTCGGCATTTTCGCGGAGCAGGACAAATGGATCAACCATGAGGTCGTCACGAAATTCGAGGAGAACATGAAGGCCGCGGGCAAATCGCTCACCGTGAAATGGTACGATGCCGACCATGCATTCGCCAACCCGAGCAGCCCGCGATTTTCGGAAGGGCCGGCCCAAAAGGCCCGCGAGGAAACGCTGGCTTATTTGAAAGCAAAATGACCCGATCGGGAATGTCTTTTGAAAAAAATCCGTCGCCGTGGCCAAATGGTCGCGGCGGCGGATTTTTTTTTCAAAAAAATG
>JANOQP010000001.1:0-4046 GCA_031414895.1 Saprospirales bacterium | reverse complement strand
CGTACCAAGCCTCCTTCAGGCCGATCATCGAGGCCGAATAAGTGCCGATGCCGATGGCCGATGCAACGGTCAGGCGTTTTTGGTGGAGGCTATCGGCGGGTTTCAGGGAGAAGAAAATTTGGGCGGAAAGAGGGCTGATTTTAATAAAAATAAACACGCAAAGAACTGAAAACCAATAAGTTGCGTCATTTTTTTTCAAAAATAGAAATCTGGGAAAGGGCATTTCAACGGCGTTTTTTTTAAGAAAAATAGGTCAAGATTTTCGGCAAAAAAACCAGCGCCCCAATCACCGCCGCCCCAATCGCCGCCCAAAGAACGGCCCCCGCAGCAAGATCTTTTGCTTTGCCTGCGAGCGTGTGCTGCCCTGGCGAAATGAGGTCAATAATGTTTTCGATGGCCGTATTGACCGCCTCCAAACTGATGACGAGCATGATGCAGCCGATGATGGCAAACCATTCGTTTTTGGAAATATGGAGCGCGAGGCCAAGGCCGATTGCAAGCGCGGAAAGTGTGGCATGGATTCGCGCGTTGGCCGTTCCCGAAAACAGTTCGCGAAGCCCGGCGAGGGCAAAACGGAAACTATCGAGTCGTTTTTTCAACATCTTTTTCAGCAGGTTTTAATTGAAAAACGCCCTCGATGCCGAGGTGCCAGGTCTTGTTGGACGAAAGCTCCTCGAAATTGAGGCACTCAAATTCGTCCGAGAAAAAGATATGGTCAACCGGGACGCGCAATAGTTGGAAATATCCGTTCGGGATGGTCGTCGTGAGCGGTTTTCGGCTGTCGAGAAGGCGGGTCGCGCTCTTAAAATCTAGGATCTCTCCCGACCACGGCGGCGCGTTGAACTCGCCGAAGGCAAAAATCGATGTTTTCGTTTTGTTCGCCTCAAACGAAACGAGCCGCAAATGTTCGCGCAACTGATCGATATCCTTGCCCACAATGGTCGGGCGGGTGATCGAACTGACGAAACTGAACGCCGTGTCGGAGCCGGGCAGCTTGATCTTGCCGATCAAATTGGGCATGTCCCGAAAATAAAAGGTGTCCAGCCGCTGGAACGGCATCTTTGAATAGACCGCCAGTCCGTTCGCCGAAAAATCGGGCAGCGAGACCGAGTATGGATAGGCCGCCCGCAATCCGTGCAGCAGGACGGTGTCCCAAGTGAGGTTGACCTCTTGGCAGGAAACGAGGTCGGCCTTGCGGGATTGGATAATCTCGACCATCGCGGCGTAGTTTTCGCCAGATGCCCCGACGTTGAAATGGGCGATGGTCAACCGCGGGGTGTTCGTGGGGGTCGTTTTGACAAGGCCCGAATTGGTGTGCTCGTTCAAATAAAAGGCCATCGCGGCGCAACAACCGAGGCAAACAAACATCAACCGCTCCTGTTTTCCGATCAAAAAAAACGTGGCCATGGCCAAATAAATCAGCACGACGAGCGGCGCGTAACTCGACCAGAGCCGAGCCAGCGGGATTTCTGGCGGGAACATACAGAGCAATGCCCCGAGGACAAGCCCGATCGTCAAGATCTGGCGGAGGCGGCGGCCGACTGGAATGGCGTAGTTCATAGTTTTTCGGGTGCGAAAATAGCGCGGGGAATCTTTTTCGTCCGCTCAACGGCGGTGAAAAAAAGGGGATAGCCTACCGGCCCCGAAGAATTGGGGCCATTGAAGAGAGGAATGTGTTGCTCTGTTTTTTGCTATTGTCTCCCGTAAAGTACAGAGTCTGGTGGCAGCTATCCCCAACAAAATTTGCTCATGGCGTGCATGAAGACCCAAATTTAACGAAAAGAAACAGCAACACTACCATTTTTTTTGCGAAAGACAGATTTGGTGACGTTTGAATATGAAACGATTTATCTTAAAATCCTTTTGTTAAAGGTTGATATTCAATTCCCTTTCTTTTGAAATTTCAAACCTAAAAAGCTTGATTTCTTGACATATTTTTCCTAAAAATAGAGTGCTCACCATCTAGCGAGTGGTCAATTTTCGCACCTATTCCCGCAAATCGATGACTTTTCGGCGCAGCTCGAAATTTTTTCCGAGATAAACCTTGCGCACCATTTCGTCCGCCGCGAGCTCTTCGGCGGTCCCGGCCTTCAAGATCTTTCCCTCGAACATCAGATAGGCGCGGTCGGTGATGCTCAACGTTTCCTGTACGTTGTGGTCGGTGATGAGTATGCCGATGTTCTTCGTTTTCAATTTTCCGACGATGAACTGAATGTCCTCCACCGCAATCGGGTCGATGCCCGCGAACGGCTCGTCGAGCAGGATGAACTTCGGGTCGGTGGCCAGTGCCCGGGCGATTTCTGTGCGCCGCCGCTCCCCGCCCGACAGGGTGTCACCGTGGCTTTTGCGAACTTTTTCGAGGCGGAACTCGGCGATCAGACCCTCCAATTTTTCGGCCTGCTCGTTTTTTGAGAGCCTCGTCATTTCCAGCACTGCGCGGATATTGTCCTCGACCGAAAGTTTGCGAAAGACCGACGGCTCCTGCGGCAAATATCCAATCCCCTTTTGCGCCCGTCGGTACATGGGCAGGTCGGTGATCTCCTCGTCTTCCAAAAAAACATGGCCCTGGTCGGGGCGGATAAAACCAACGATCATGTAAAAAGAGGTCGTTTTGCCCGCGCCGTTCGGGCCGAGGAGGCCAACGATCTCACCCTGCCTGACCTCGATGGCGACGCTTTTCACGACCTGCCTCTTTCCATAAAATTTGACCAGATTTTCTGCTCGAAGGATTGACAACATATTTTTTAGGATAAAATTTTGTCCAAAATTAAGCCAAAAGGCCAAACCGGTCACTCATTTTTAATGAACCGCACCGGCCAATGCTGCCCCGGCCAGCCATCCGCCCGTCCAAGCCGCCTGAAAATTGAACCCGCCCGTCACGGCATCGATGTCCAATATCTCGCCCGCGAAAAAAAGACCGGGATGGATGCGGCTCTCAAAGTTTTTGAAATCGACCTCGCGCAGGTCCACGCCCCCGGCAGTAACGAACTCCTCTTTAAAGGTACTTTTCCCGCGCACATCGAAGCGCGCGGCTGCTAGGTTTTCAGCAAAAAATTGGGTCGTTTTTTTGTCAATATCTGCCCATCGAAGGTTTTCTGTGATGCCCGCGGCGATTGCCAGTTTTTGCCAAAGGCGGCCCGGCAGGCCAAATTGCGGGTTTGCAAGGATTGTTTTTTTGGGAAAAAGCCCTTTCAGTTCGTTCAATGATTGGACAGTTTGCGGAGTGGTTTTGTCAAAGAGCCAATTGAGCTCGACTTGAAAATGATAGCCGGCTGCATGAAATTCGCGGGCGGCGAGCGCGGAAAGTTTCAAAATTGCTGGGCCGCTCAATCCCCAGTGCGTCACCAAAACGGGGCCGGTCGTGGCCAGTTTTTTTTCCCGAAAATAGGCGGTCGCCATCGCCACGGACACACCGGGAATCTCTGCCAACCGTGCGTCCTTAATATTAAAGGTGAAAAGCGACGGAACCGGCACGATGATTTTATGCCCCAAACCTTCCAAAATTTTCCAGATCGCGGGGCTGCTCCCAGCGGCGACCATGACTTTTTGAAAAAAATGGTCGCGGTCGTCATGGCCGATTTTCAATTCCCAACTGCCATTTTTTGGGGCAATTTTTTCGACCCGCGAGTTGAAACGGATTTCGATGCCCAATTTTTTGGCCGCGCCGAGGAGGCATTCGATGATTGTTTCAGAAGAATTTGAGACCGGGAACATCCGACCGTCGGCCTCGGCTTTGAGCTGGACACCGTGTTTTTTGAACCATTCGATGGTCTCGTTGGTGCCAAATTTGGTGAACGGCCCGAGCATTTCACGGCTGCCACGCGGGTAGTTTTTGACCAGTTCGCGCGGGTCGGGGCAGGCATGGGTGACATTGCACCGTCCGCCGCCGCTGATCCGGACTTTTTCCAAAACATCTCGCCCGCGCTCGAAAATGGTAATTTTGTCTGCCGGGTTTAATTCCGCACAGCGGATGGCTGCGAAAAAACCGGCCGCGCCGCCGCCGATGATGGCTATTTTCATGGGTTGAAATTAAGGTTGTCCGAACG